>JAKEFK010000177.1 GCA_022616075.1 bacterium | reverse complement strand
ATCACCTCAGCGCCTGCGGCCTCATACAATGGAGCGAATCAGATCGAAGTTTTCGCGCGCGGCGCCGACAACTCCGTTTGGTCGAGGTCCTGGAATGGAATTTCCTGGTCCTCATGGACCAATCGTGGTGGAAAAATCACTTCTGGCCCGGCAGCCGTTTCCTGGAGTAGCAATCGTACGGATGTATTCGCATTAGGAACCGATCAAAGCGTCTGGCATGTTGCTCGAACCAATACCTCCTGGTCGCCGTGGCAAGGCTTGGGCGGAAACGTGTTAGGAAGACCCGCCGTAGCATCCGCGAACGCCAATTCACTGGATCTTTTCGGACAGGGAGGAGATCATTCCTTGTGGCATAGAAACTGGAATGGTTCCGTTTGGTCGGCCTGGAAAAAAATCGGAGGAGCACTGAACTCCGCTCCTGCAGCTGTTTTCCGCGGATCAGGTGTAATCGATGTATTTGCCGTCAGCTCAAAAAAGACTCTGCTGCATTCCTACTTTGCTGGTAACAAATGGTCGCAATGGATGGATCTTGGTGGTGGATTGTCTTCTGATCCCGCTGTTGCTTCAGACGGCAAGGGAAGTCTGACAGTTTTTGCCCGTGGTCTCGATGACAACATCTGGCAAAGAACATGGACGGGGTCGAGCTGGTCGGCCTGGAACAAACTGAGCATCGCGACGCAATAGTTTTCGCGCTTGCAGAACTGCTAGACAGAGTACAATACCTCCATAAGAATGGCTTTTCTAGTATTGTTTCTGTTTGTCACAACCGCGTCAGCCAGTAATCTCACCTCTTTCGAAAAGCTCAGTGGATGCTGGGAGAACCGGGATTCCGCGGAGATTTACGAAGAAGTTTGGATGAGACCTGCAGGCGATATGATGCTTGGCATGAGCCGCACTTTGAAAAACGGAAAAGCGGTGACTTTCGAATTCATCCAGCTTCAATCCCGAGAGGATGGCACTTTCTACATAGCGAGTCCGTCCAAACAGGACAGAACCGAATTCAAGTTGACCAGCTTCAATGACAATATAGGGGTCTTTGAGAATCCGTCGCACGATTTTCCGCAGAAGGTCGTTTACAAATTTGATTCGGCGGATTCATTGAAAGTATGGATTGAAGGAACACGCAACGGAAAATCCCGCAAAATAGAATTTCCGATGACTCGCGTGAAGTGCCCCGGAGGTAAATGATGGCAGTCGTAACGGTTCACTCTAAAGAACATTTGAAGCAGGAGATCGTTTCCGGAAAGAATCGCATCATTGCTGATGAACCGGTGGATTTCGGCGGAACAGATGAAGGATTCGATCCTTATTCGCTTTTGCTTGCCGCTCTTGGCGCCTGCACATCGATGACTTTGAAGCTCTATGCGATCAACAAAGGATGGGACTTGCAAAGTGTCCAGGTTACCCTGAGACATGAGAAAATTCATGCGGAGGATTGCGCAAACTGCGAAACAAAAGAGGGAAAGATTGACCGGATCTGGCGTGAAATCACTCTGGAAGGAAATCTTTCACAGGATCAAAAGCTGCGGCTGCGCGAAATCGCGAGGCGATGTCCTGTTCACCGAACGCTTACTTCTGAAATCAGCATCGTAGATACTTAGCGTCTTCGCGTCTTTGCGTTAAGTTCCGCGCATCCCAATTCTTGATAACATTAGGCGTTATGCAACGGTTAATTTTTCTGTTCTTCATTCTATTCATCACTTCACTGGCCTTTGCAAACGGACTCATCGAAGAACCCGTGATGAAGGCTTTCAGCGAAGAAATTTCCGGGGAAGCGGCAAAACGGAATCTGGAATTTCTCAGCCGTCAACACCGGATGCGTGGATCCCGCGGTTACAAGAGTACTGTGGAATTCATTGCTGGTGAGCTGCGCAGATACGGATTGGAACAAATCTCGATCGAAGAATTTCCGGCAGACGGGAAAAAATTCTACGGCACGCAGCGTTCGCGCCCACCCTGGGATGCGGATTTCGCCGAATTGTGGGAAATGAAAGGGACGGTTCCTGCTGCGCGAATGGCAAGCTGGGATGCTGTGCCACTTTCACTTGCGCAAGACAGCGAAAACGGTGATGTCACCGCGTTGTTGGTCGATGTGGGTGACGGGATTTCAGAATCGGATTATGCAAACAAAGACGTAAACGGAAAACTCGTTCTGGTGTCGCAACAACCGGAACAAGTGGTGCGATGGGCCATTGATAAATATGGAGCGGCGGGAATGATCAGCTATGCACAGAATCAGAAAACCGCATGGTGGGCGGAAGACGAAAACCTGCTGCGTTGGGGGCATGTCGGTACCTTCAACAAAAAGCCTGCCTTTGCCTTTATGATCACGCTCAAACAGGCCAGAGCTTTTCAAAAGAGGCTTTTCACAGGGGAAAAAATTCAGTTGCATGCAAGGGTGGTTGCCGGACAACATTCCGGAGCCTATCAAGTCCTGACGGCAATCATTCCGGGAGCAGATCCACAGCTGAAGGAACAGGAGATCGTGTTCAGCTGCCATCTGGATCATCCGAGACCTGGCGCAAATGATAACGCAAGCGGTTGCGCAACCATCCTTGAGGTTGCGCGCACGTACGCCAAACTCATATCGGAGAAGAAGATTGCGCGGCCTCCGCGAACACTGCGTTTCGTCTGGCCTCCCGAAATAGAAGGAACCATGGCTTTTCTGGTGGCGCGTCCGCAAATCAAAAAGCGAATCCTCAGCGCAATTCACATGGATATGGTTGGAGGAGGCCCGGTAACCAAAGCGCAGTTTCGCATAACGCGCGGACCCGCGAGCCGCCCTTCCTTCATTTACGATGTCGCAGATCACTTCGGCAAATTTGTCAATCAACAGACCCAGGAATTCGCCGAGTCTGGAAGCTCTCTCTATCCACTCTATTCACTGGAAGGAGGTAAGGAACCGCTGCAGGCGATCTTCGCGCCATACAGCATGGGCAGCGATCATGACGTTTATGCAGAAGCATCGTTCGGAATTCCCGCGATCTATTTCAACGATTGGCCCGATCGTTACATCCACACGAATTTTGACACGCCTGCCAATATCGATCCGACAAAACTGAAAAGAGCCGGACTTCTTGGAGCGACAACAGCTTTCTTTCTGGCCAACTTTAATCACCAGCACGTTGAAAAACTATGGCCCGTTCTTAAAGCTTCGTCGCTCCAGCGCACGGCAGACATGCTGAAAAGGAAAATGAAATTGCCACAGGAGAATGCGAACGCGCTTTCTCATTTTCATTTCTGGTACGAAGAACGCACAATCGATTCACTCAAACACTACACGGAGATTCCAGAAGCAATTCGGAAAGCTCAGATCGCTTTTCTGAAACAACTCTCCGGATTCGCAGAAACTGATCCCAGGATTCCATCCAAGAAAGGGATCGTGTACTCGCGTAACGATGACGTTCCAGGACCGATGGGAGTGTTTGGATACAACTATCTGCAAGATCATTTTGGCTATGAAAAAACAAAGGCGTTGAAGCTTCTCAAACAGACAGGTTTCCATGCCGATGGTTCTGTTTATGAGTTCGAAGCGCTGAATCTCGTGGATGGCCGCCGCAGCGTGGAAGAAATCGCCGAGTTCTTGTCCGGCGCTTATGGCCATGTGCCGTTGGAGGCAGTTGCTGAATATCTGCAAGCACTCGAATCTATCGGCGTCATAGCAAGAACCGGTCACTAGCTCGGTACATCAGGTATGAGTAATCATCAGAACATAACCATCTGGATCTTGAACGCGGAACTCGCCGCGCGCGGTGCGTAAAATGGATACTGAACGTCGCCAGTTGAGAGAGCGGCCTGAATCAAAAATCGAGATCGGAGGAGTGTTCGTAGCCCTGCGCGATGGGCCAGCGGCGTCCAAATCCGAAAGCCTTTGTAGTGATCTTCAATCCGATCGGCAATTGTTTGCGTTTGTATTCATTGCGATCCACTTTGCGAAGAATTTCCCGGACAAGTTTGTCATCGTACCCGGTCTT
>JAKEFK010000176.1 GCA_022616075.1 bacterium | reverse complement strand
CTGATTTCTTGAGTAGTTCTAAGGGATTCATTGTGTTTTGTTCCTCCTCGTGCGGGCACTTATTTTACCAGAAACTAACACCAATTGATAATTAGTACCCCCTCCCCCTTCCGCAAGTCAACACAATTTTCGTTCTGGGAGAAGCGTGTCTGTTGAAGGAGAGGGTAAGGTGAGGGTAGGCGGATAAAGGCATTAGAATTGAGCGATGTGATAAAAGATCCGCCTCAAAAGAACAGAAGAAGAGCGCTTAGAAGACGTATGACGGTTGCAGAAAGAACACTATGAGGAAAACTACGATCTGTACGCCTAGGAAAATACAACAAGTATCATTCAGCATTTAGATAAAGCATAATGGTCCCGCAAATAAGAATCTGGATGCGGCAGAGGTCGCGGAGCTAGTCCAGAAATACACGAAACCAGTAAAACAAAAGCAGATAAAGGCACAGCAAAAATAAAAATAAGATAAGCGCCACAGTTGCCGGTTTTCGGTTTTGTTGCGGCAGAATTTTCAAGATGCCCGCGCCCAGCCCGATGCATACAGGAATGATCGCCATATAAAGATAGCGTCCTTGCGGTGAAGCGATTTTCATATTGAATAGAATGACCTGCGCGTTTGCTAAAAAGCCACTGAACATTAAGAGCAGGAATGGGATTTTTTCAAATGGTTCCTCTTGCTTTTTTTCTTTCGATATCTGAAAAATTCCGATCAAAGCCAAAACTTCCAGGATTAGATAGATCGTGTATTCAGTAACGCCGGCGTGAAATTCCATCCTCCCAAAATAAGCCCAGAAGGATGCATGCAGGAACGCACAGGTTTGGAGTAAGTGTCGGAAACTAACAGGATCACTGGGTGTAAACGATCCGCCTGCTTTTTCTCTTCCGATTTGAAACTGGAATGGATCTCCGAATTGCTGCCAGCTCCACAAAAACCACCAGGCCGATATCACCGCCGCAAACAAACAGACCGGAAGTAGCGTTTTGAACATAGTTTGGATGGTTAGAGCGCCAGCTTTTTTGGTCCGATAAACGATTCCAAGAAGAATCACAGGAATCAAGTAAATGGAAACGGATCGGGAAAGCAATGCCAATCCCAGACCGGCTCCTAATGCCGCGGTTTGCTTAGGCCCGACATGACCGATCGTTACCATGCGAATCAGGAGATAGGTCGTCAAGCCGCACGTTAGACTTGTCATTGCAATGTTTGAGATTCCGGAATGAATGAATATGAATTGAGGATTCAAGGCCGCGAATGCTGTAGAAAGCAAAGCCAGTTCAAGATTTTCTGGAGAGATCAGCAAAGCAGTTTTGTAAATTAGAATTAGCGTGACACCACCTAGAAGCAGAGAAAAGATTCTGCAACGAACAGTATTGGTCCATGGATCCTGATCCGGATGAATCACCAGAGCGCAAGAGAAATAGTAAAGCGGGGGATGAAAAGCAACGGAAATTCCTGAATCATCCATTCGGGGCAGGGCGTCGTGCGTTCGAACAAACATGGTGTATGCATAGTGATTTTTTTCGTCCGGAAAGCTTCCAAGCGGCGCGGAAGAAAGGATGAGGGCTCCCAAAGCAAAATAGATCGCAACGAGTAGAAAGCACGAGCGGTTCATGAGAACATATTATAGTAGTGCCACAATTAGCTCAGAACCCCTATGCTATAATCCCTTTTTCATGGCTCGACGTGGAGGGAATCCTTTCATCCATCCTTTGGCTGAGATCGACGCTGAAACGTTCATCGGCAAGGGCACAAGAGTTTGGCAATACACGGTTATCAAGAAGGGGGCTCGCATTGGCGAAAACTGCAACATCGGTAGTCATTGTTACGTGGAAGGGGGAGCATCAGTCGGCAACAATGTGACTGTAAAAAACGGAGTTGCATTGTGGGAGGGTGTTCATCTTGCCGATGCGGTTTTTGTCGGCCCTTATGCAGTTTTTACAAACGACGCGTATCCGCGTTCTCCCCGAGCTCCTGAAGCAAAAGAACGATATCAAAATCCTCAAGCTGTGATTTTGAAAACCTCTCTGGAATACGGCGCGACCGTTGGCGCAGGAGCCATGATCCTTGCCGGAATCATCATAGGAAAGTTCGCCACAGTCGGACTGGGCGCTGTTGTGATTCAACCTGTTCCGCCATACGCTCTGGTAGTGGGGAATCCTGCGAGACAGGTCGGATGGATGTGTGAATGCGGCCTTCCTCTTCCTTCCAAAAGAAAAACACTCGAATGTGAGGAATGCTCCCGGCGATATAAAGAGGTAAGAAAGCAATTGAGGAGAATCTCGTGAAAAGGATTCTCAGAAATGTCGGTGATGCGATTACCGATGAGCGCGGCGCTATCAAAAACATTTTCGATCCCGATATCCGCGTTCGCAGTGTGCTTTTAATCACTTCAAAAGCAGGTTCCATCCGCGCAAATCATTATCACAAAAAGGATACGCACTATGTGTATTTGCTCAGCGGAAAAATGGTGTACACCGAAAAGGATATGAATTCCATGAATAGCAAAAAGCGATCCTACATCATCCATCCAGGAGATCTGGTGCTCTCTCCACCAATGATGGCGCACGCCATGCATTTTCTCGAAGACACCCTGTTTTTAGCATTTACCACGGAAAGGCGGGAACAGGGTTCCTACGAGAAAGACACGGTAAGAATCCAGCTGGTTTAGTCTCATGTTCAAAACAAACATTGAGTGCAGAATTTGCAAGAGTCAAGCGCTCGAACAATTTCTATCTTTGGGGTTGATGCCTCCGGCCAATGCTTTTTTGACCGCCGATCAATTGAAAGAACCGGAAATGAGATTTCCGCTGGCCGTTTGTCTTTGCGGAAATTGCGCGCTGGTGCAGCTGAAGGATGTGGTCGATCCGGAATTGTTGTTCAAGAACTACGTGTATGCTTCTTCGACATCGAGTTCATTTCGCGCCCACTTTCAATCATTTGCCGAGCAGGTTTATCACCGTTTCAAGCTGGATTCAGAATCGCTTGTGGTCGATGTGGGAAGCAACGACGGCATTCTGTTGAAGCCGTTCAAGGAATTGGGCGCGCGAATTCTCGGCGTGGATCCTGCGGAGAACCTGGCAAGAATCGCTACGGAAGCCGGCATTGATACACTTCCCGTTTTTTTTGGAATCAAAACAGCGCAAATCATCGCAGAAGCTAGGGGGAAAGCTCACATCCTGACTGCAAATAATGTTTTCGCGCACGTGGATGATCTGGATTCTTTTGTAAAGGCGGTCCGTGCAGTTCTCCGTGAAGATGGTGTCTTCATTTTTGAAGTGCCCTACCTGGTCGATTTGCTTACTAAAAATCTTTTTGACACGATCTATCACGAACATCTTTCGTATTTCTCTCTGAAACCGTTGCTCCACCATTTTCAAAAACAGGAAATGCAAGTTTTTGAGGTACAGAAAGTGGATTCGCACGGCGGTTCGTTGCGCGTGTTTGTCCGTAACGCAGGCGCCGGACAGGAATCCGCAGATTCTGTCCGGAAATTACTGGAGCTGGAAGAGGACCTGGCGATCTATTCCCTGGAAACCTGGCGAAGCTTTTCGGATAGAGTTCAGCAGAACCGTGAAAAATTCCGAAATTTATTCCAGCGGTTAAAATCAGCCGGTAAACGGATCGCCGGATATGGCGCGCCGGCAAAAGGAAACACGCTGTTAAACTATTTTGGAATCACCCACAGGGAACTGGAATACATTGCGGATGATAGCCCTCTCAAACAGAATTTGTTTACCCCTGGTTCGCATATTCCCGTTTCCAGTCCGGACCGGCTCAGCGTAGATCGTCCGGATTATGTATTGATACTTGCCTGGAATTTTGCGGATTCCATCATGGAACGGCTTTCTTCCTTTCGCAGCTCCGGAGGCAAGTTTATTCTGCCCGTTCCTTCGCCGGAGGTTATTGAAAATTGATTCAGTCTATTGTTTCTGAGGACCTTCAAAGAATTCTGAATGCAATTCAAACCGAAGCCGCTGCGTTGGAAGGAAAAACGATTCTGATTGCAGGCGGATCCGGTTTTTTGGGAAGCTATATCGTTGCCGTGTTTCAACAGTTGAACCGGGATATTTTTTCTCATCCGTGCACAGTATTTGTACTGGATAATTACATAACGGGTTCACGAAACCACATACTCACACGAATCACAGACCCCAACATCCACTTCGTGGAACATAATGTCAGTCTTCCTTATGACATGGAAGGCGACCTGCATTACATTTTGCATGCCGCAGGAATCGCTTCGCCTGTTCACTACAGAACTTTTCCTGTCGAAGCAATCGAAAGCGCAATCTGGGGAGCAAAGAACCTTCTCGAATTGGCCAGACGAAAGACAATCCAGAGCTTTTTGTTTTTCAGCTCAAGCGAGATTTACGGAGATCCAGCGCCGGAATCCATTCCTACACCCGAAACGTATTTTGGTAGCGTTTCCTGCACGGGACCGCGCGCTTGTTACGATGAATCGAAACGCCTCGGCGAAACTCTCTGCATGACATACTTTCACCGCTTTGGAGTTTCCGTTCGAACGGTAAGACCCTTTAACGTTTACGGTCCCGGAATGAAAGTGAACGACTACAGGGTGATTCCGACATTTTTGCTTCGCGCGATGAAAGGAGAATCATTGCCTGTCCATAACAAAGGTTACCAGACTCGAACTTTTTGCTATGTGTCGGATGCTGTGACCGGTTTTCTCAAGGTTCTTCTGTCTCCGCAACCGGGAGAAGTCTACAACGTGGGCAACGATTATCCGGAGATTTCGATGGCGCAACTGGCGCAAGAAATCGCCGGTTTATTTCCGCATACGGTTTCCATTGAGTTTATTGAGTATCCTGATTCCTATCCAAAAGGGGAGCCACAAAGAAGAGTGCCGGACTTGTCCAAGATTCAAAAAGAGCTTGGCTACTCGCCTCAAGTGGATCTGCGTTCGGGACTGCATCGGACTTTGAACTGGTTTGTGGAGAATCAGCGGAACATGGCTCCATAATAGCGGCTTGTAACGCCGGCTTCCAGCAGGCCATACTTCTTTTTAACTCTTGATTCCCAACCGCAAGTAAAAGAACGCGCGCAGCATTTTCCACCAGCCGCTGATTGGTTTCATTTTTGTGTAACTCAGCTGCCAGGGTGGATAGATTTTTGATGCTGGGACTTCTGCGATTTTATAACCGAGTGTTGCGGCTTTGTACATGATGTACATTTCGCAATCGTATTCGTTCAGCCAATCCTGCTCCACGCGCACGCGCGGATCTCGAAACAGGGTGGTTCGTATGGCGCGAAACCCGGTAGAAGTATCGGTGAGTTTTCGACCTGTCGTTATCCACACAACAAATGGATGAACGAATCGCGTGGCAATGATTCTATAGAAGGGAGTATTCCCGTAAGATCCGCCCGGCAAGTACCGGGATCCGATCACAAAGTCGTAGCCTTCATCGATTTTTGCTAACAACCGGTGGATTTCGTCCGGACGATCCTTATCATTTCCGGCCATGATCGTTAACACATCGTAATTTTTCTCGAGCGCATAGGCGATGGCGGTGCGAACAGCGGCTCCCACACCTTTGCGGACAGGATGACTGATCACCGTGACGGCTGCGGCGCGCCCTACCTTAGCCGATCCATCCGTTGAGCCATCATCTACAAGCAAAACTTCATCCGTGTGGTCAGGATGAAAACGTTCAAATTCACTTTTCAATTTCTTCTCTTCGTTGAAAGCAACAACGGCGGTCACAACCCGCAATTCTTGTCCGGATGGTAGTTTCATGATTAGCGCACGAGATGATATTGCGTTTGCCGCGGAAGCACCCATTGTGCCTTTCCATCTTTCACAACGGCTTCCTCTTCCTGGCCTACCCATAACTCTTGATTGTCCCATTCAGCAACGGGTGTTTCTGTTGCGAGCTCTATGGAAAACCACGTTTGATTCCATACAGGCACGTCGCCGCGTCCCGGGATGCTTTCCTGGCGGTCCCAGAGTCCGATCAATGGTCCCGCTCCATGACCATGGTCTCCGATGGGATGTGTGTAAACAGTTCCTTTGATTCGAGCAGCCTTCATGGCAGCAAGTGTTTCCTGTAGAATTTCGTTTCCCGTTTTACCTGACTTTAGCCGTTCCATTAAAAGATCTTGAAGACGGTTGGAATTCGATAAAGCTTTCCGGATTCCTGCGGGTGCATCCTTTTCATTCTCTTTTAAGACGTAACCCATGTGTTGAGTGTCTGTGTTCAGACCCATCGCGCTGATGCCGAAGTCCGTGTGCAACACATCACCACATTCGATGACAATTGTTTTTGCTTCATCCAGAATTCGAACCCCCGTGGCTCCTTTGCGCTGCACACGAACCGACGGTTGAAACCACACATCGAGTCCCATCCTGTTCACTTCTTGCCGCAGCCACCAGACGACATCCTGGCTCGTCGTTTTTCCCGGCGTAATGACTTCGTTGGAGAATGCGCGTGAGATCAAGGAATGCACCATTCGCATCATTTGCACATAGGTGGCATACATTTCCGGAACCCGCGTCGCGATGAATTCCACCGGCAACAACTCAGGGTAAACAAAACGTTTGGTCCATTCGGGACCAACAGCTTCCTCCAGTGATTCTTTTTCCGACGCCGAAAGACCATCGGAAAAAGCATGTGTGCGTGAAACGTTGATGGCGATCGACTGTGGTTTCTTTTCCTCCAGCAGTTTCTTTAGCAGCGCCCACTGCCCCTGTCCCCACAGTTCACGGTTTTCTACGTTCGGATCGCGATAGACTTGATAGAGTCCGCCGTTCGATCCGCCACCTAAAGCGAGACGCGCCACTCCTTTGTCGGGACCTTCGTCATGAAAAACATAGATGGTACGACGTCTTGCTGCGAAGACGGTTGGTGAAACCAGCGAGAAGAAGATGGGATCTTCGTTGTATTCGCGGCAGATCACCAGCCACATGTCAACATGATGTTTGCGCATCACCGCCGGCAACACCCGGTCGAGGCGATGTTTTAGCCACTCTTGTTGAATCTCCGCCTGCCTGCGCAACGGCGGCAAAGGTTCAATCGTTGCAGAGAATGCAAAGGTAGAAAGTAAAAGAATGCAAATCATTATTTTCAACATGGGTAGATTTTACAGCAGTTTTTAACGCCGGCGAGACTGTCCGAAAAGTCAGCTGGAGCGCGGACTTCCAGTCCGCAAAAACTATCGAGTTCGACGAGTGCTTTGCGGGCAAGGATGCCCGCG
>JAKEFK010000175.1 GCA_022616075.1 bacterium | reverse complement strand
TGCACGGCCAGACTTCTGCGGTTCGGAGTTCCTTGTTCGATATTCGGACTTCTCTCCGCTATCATTTTGGTTGTCGGCTATGCCGCGTTAGGTAAGAAAGGAGATCAGGAGATATTTGAGATAGGGAGATATAAAAAATAGAAAAAAGAATATCTCCTTATCTCCATCATCACCATATCTACTTTATTACACTTCTTAGAACTTACACTTCTGAAATTCTTCGAGTGTCGTGATTCCTTGATTGATGCATTCCAGGCAACGTTTTCTAAGTGTAACCATTCCACGCTCGACTGCGGTATTTTCAATTTCTTTCGCAGAACCGTTTTTAGCAATCGTATCCGCGACAGAAGAATCACAATTGAGAATTTCAAAAATCGCGGATCTTCCGCTGAATCCGAGATAGTTACAATCTTTACAGCCAGCGCCAACATACGCGTTGAGATCTGCAGACTCCTGTTCGGGCAAACCCATCCGGACTAACATGGATTGGGAAATCGGCATCTTTTCGCAACAATGCGCGCAAATGCGACGGATCAACCGCTGATTCACGACCAGCGATAAAGATTGCGAAAGTTGCGAAGGAGAAGCGCCAAGTTCCCTGAGCATGGCAATCGTGCTTGCCGCAGATAGAGCCGTTAGAGTGGCAATGACGATGCATTTGGCCGACGCTTTACAAACCGTGGCAGCCGCTTCCGCATCCGGAATGTCTGAAAGGAAAATTACGTCAGGATCGGATTGAATGATGGAGCTCAGTCCGGTTCTAAAATCAAAACCGTTGGCAGGATTGATTTCAGATTGATGAACGTTCGGCACATTGGAGAAAATGGGGGACTCCAGCGTCATAACTTTACGGTTTGAGCTTGAAAACTGTCCCATCATTGCGTATTGAGTCGTGTTGCAACCGTTCATCAGCGGCCCGCTAACCAGAACGAGTCCGCGCGAAGATTCCAGGGAATGACATACGCTTTTGTATTCATCAGGGAGCATCCCGATATCCGTGAGATCGCGCAGGAAAGTGGACAGATCCACAATCTTGATGCTTACGCTCTCCCCATGAGGATTCGGGAACGTCAGGACATTGAGCTGATACTTCTTTTCTCCCTGGCGCAGCGCCATCTTGCTGGAAAGCGGAACACCGCTTCTTTGAAGATCCATCTTGGCCAGTTTTTTCAGACTCGTGATGAGTGGAACCTGATCTCTCTTTGATGGAGATTTGATCTTGTAAAGCACGCCATCAATTCTGTATCGAATATTCAGTTCTTTCTTGTCAGGCTCAATATGAATGTCAGACGCATGGCGCTTGATGGCGCCGACAATAATTTTCCGTACGACGCTCTGATAGTCAATCGTCTCCTGTTCCAGAATTCTTGCGCCGCCCGGAGGAACGTAGTCCTTTAAAAACGAGCTAATTGCAAATTCGTCGGAATAAAAAGGAACAATAAACATTTCTGTCTTGCGATTGACAATATCAATAGTGCCCGCATCGCGCGGATTTGCCATAACGAGAGCCAGAAAGGAACGATGCGCGCCGCGGAAACTTTGTAACGGCAGGACTCTCGACTGCAAACAAAACTCCGGGTTGAGCCTGTGCAATATTTCCGTATCGATATACTCTTCACTGAATTGATTGGGAATAGGCACCGCTTGAATTTGAAGAAAGATGTCGAGCTCTTCCGGACTGATAAAATTGCTATCCACCAGAACCTGCCCAAGTCGCCCGCCCGATACGGATTGTTTGTTCAAAGCACCCAGTAGATCCTCTACCGTGAGAATCTGAGAGCGTACCAGTAACTCACCCAGCCGGTCTTTGATTTTCCGAAGCGAAGCCCGTTCGGTCAGGAGAGATGGTGGAGCGTACTGAAAAAAGCGGCTGCGATATTCATCCGAAGCGCGGCAGAAACATTGCAAACAGTAAGGGCATAGTTTGGTTGGGCTCTTCGGATCACAACCGCACCAGACGGCAGCACCAGCATCGTACTCACCTAAACAATACCAACATTGAATTAAGTACTCTTCACTCATCGCTAAAACTTGATCAAAGAGTCCACTCCCCGTGGACGGATTTATTGTACCATGCAGTAGCGCGGGCGTCCCGCCTGCGCCAGCATGATTTGAGTTTTTAACTTCGTTCTCTTTGCGATCTTCTGTTCAAAATTGGAGCGACGGGATTCCAAAGATTGCGCAGGCGAGACGCCCGCCCTACTCTGTTTACATGCCGATTCGGCCCATTTTCATCATGTTCGTTGCGCCACGAACGGGCTGGGTGCCGGATACAATGACAACCGCGTCTCCTTTTTGGAGGAGTTTTTTCTCCAGAAGTTTTTGTTCTGCGCGATGCATCATGGCATTCGTATCTGGAAGGTTTTCAACCAGAATTGGATAAACTCCCCAGACCAATGATAGAAGTTGAAGCACTCTATGATGGGGAGTAAATGCAAAAATGGGACAGGGCGGACGCTGGCAGGACGCAAGCTCGGCCGTATACCCGGATTGAGTAAACACAAGAATTGCTTTCGCTTTCATTACCTCAGCCGCCATTCTCGCCGAATGAACAATGGCGTGCGTGAAATTCACCAGATGTTGTGGACGAATGCGCTCCGTGTTGCGAAACACATCTTCATCCGATTCGGTAAATTCCGCGATCGATGCCATGGTTTTGACAGCCTTTTCCGGATACAGTCCAACAGCAGTTTCCTGAGACAACATCAAAACATCCGTTCCATCCAGAATCGCATTGGCAACATCCGATGCTTCCGCCCGCGTGGGCCGCGCGTGATCTACCATGCTTTCAAGCATTTCGGTGGCAGTGATCACAAGTTTCTCTGCGCGGTTCGCCTGTTCGATGATCATTTTCTGTAACAAAGGAATTCTCTCGGCCGGCAATTCAACTCCAAGATCTCCACGGGCAACCATTACCCCATCCGATACTTCGAGGATTTCCGACAGATTCTTAACCGCTTGCGGTTTTTCAATCTTCGCGATGATCCGGCTGTCAGTCGGATTCAGCACTTCACGCAGTTTCTGAACGTCGGCAGCAGAACGCACAAAGGACAGCGCCGCATAATCCACCGACAGTTCTTTACCGAAAAGCGCGTCGACTCTATCTTTTTCCGTTAAGCTCTGCGCACTCACATTTACTCCGGGAAGATTGATTCCCTGTTTCTCGTTTAAGGGTCCCCCTGTAACGATTTCTGTTTCAACATCTGTGTCGTGAACTTGCAGAACCTTTAGTTCGATAGCGCCATCATCTACTAAAATTTTGTCACCTGGCTGCACATCATTTGGCAGACCGGAATAAGATGTGGAGACGATCATTGCATTCCCTTCAATCGGTCTGGTGGTGATCACAAAACGTGCTCCAGGAATCAGGTGCACAGGTTTCCCTTCGGCGAGTTTGCCCGTCCGGATTTTCGGACCCTGGAGATCCTGCAGAATCGCTACCCGCTTTCCAACCTTCTCCGAAACAGCACGAACATTCTCCGCAAGGTGCCGGAAATAATCATGATCGCCATGTGAAAAATTCAAACGAAAACCGTCCGCGCCTGCGAGAATCAGCCGTTCAATGATTTCAGCCGTATCGGAGGCTGGTCCTAACGTCGCCAAAATCTTTGTCTTGCGTCGTGTATCCATGAAAATTCAAGTTTATCAGAATTCGCTATTCAACCTGGTATGTATACACGACTTTCGTGATCGCTGATTCGAAGCCGGATGGTACCGTGAAGATCCGTGCGATACAACAAAACATGGTATCGCCGATACCGGCCAAGTACATTCGGGTTGGGGTGGCCAAACCAATTATTGCTTCCAACTGAAATGAATCCGGCCCTTGGACGCAATGCTTCCAAAAGCGGAACGGAGCTCGAGCTTTTGCTTCCATGATGAGGAACTTTCACATAGTCAACGGGGGATTGAATCTTGCCACTCAAGATTTCTTCACCTTCCATTTCTATGTCACCGGTCAGGAGAATCTTTTTATTGCGATATTCAACCAGAAGAACCAGAGAATCGTCGTTCTTTACACGCAATGTTCTGTTAGAATCACCCGGGGCCAGCACTCTAAGCAGGACACCGGCTTGTTTGAATTCATGACCTTGAGAAATGCGAATAGGAGCGCGATTGATGTTTCGGAGGAATTGCTGGTAGCCCTTTTCTCCAACCGGTTCTCTGGTTACATAGAATTCATCAACAGGAATGTATCGCATGAGCGAAACCAGACCGTTCATGTGGTCCGCGTGCGCATGAGTCAGAAAAACACGATGAAGGCGCGTAACGCCAAGACGACACAGATAAGGCATAAGAATTGCCTGGCCGGTATCCAGTGCGCCTGCATTGAAAAAACCTCCTCCATCCACCATGTCGTAGGTTCCATCAGGGTATTCCAGAAGAATCGCATCGCCCTGACCGACATCCAGGAAATGAACCTGAAGAGCACCTCCGGGCTTCGCAGAATGTGGAGTTAAGAAGAATAGAAGCAAGGAAGCGCTTATCGCAAAGCAGGTTATTTTCAACGCGTTTCTTTTTGCAACGATCCCAATAACGAGAAGTCCGTAGAATCCGAACACCGCAGCAAGATGCGGAGAAGTAAACATTCGAACTCCTTGTTCAGCAAAAATTCCCGAAGAACTGAGAAAGATGTGAATCATGCCCTGAACCGGCGTCCTGACGAATTTCGAAAGGAACGGCAATGGCATCAACACAATGCTGGAAGCGATCAAAACGCTGCTCACCGGCACCGCGACGATGTTGGCAAACAACGTATAGAGTGGAACTCTATGAAACACGTAAATCTGATAGGGAATCAGAACGATCTGGATGATGATTCCAGCCACGAGAAAATTCAGCGGATATCGAATCCACCTGGATAGCCTGTTGAGTCTTTTACACAAGGGAACTACAAGGAACAGAATTGCCCCCGTTGAAAGATAGGTAAGGTGAAATCCGCTATCGAATAGCTCTTGAGGATTGATCGCCACTTGTACAAATGCGGACAGGCAGATCCAATTACCAAGTTGAATCTGTTCGTACCTCCAGATGGCAAAAGAGAAGATCAAAAAGCTCAAGAAGGATCGTGTGACCGAAGACCGGCCTTCCAGAATCAGAAAATAGCCCAGCATAAACAAACAGGCTGCGGCGACGGCACAACGAAAAGAAAGAAGTCTTTTGAAGCCTAAAAACAGTAGTAGCAATAGAACCGAAATATGAAATCCGGAAATGGCGATTACATGAAACACCCCGGCATCCATGAGCACTCGCACTTCGGCGGGACGTAGCCCGCCTCGATCGTCCAGCCAGAGAGCGCGGAGAATTCCGGAGTTGGAAGCCGAGAACGTCTGGATCGTATTTTGAATCCACCGCAGCCTGACACCCGAGGTGAATCTTCGAAAGCCGGCTTCGGCTCCCTGTCCATGAATCAACAGGGGGCTTTTTATCGTGCCGAGCACATGAATTCCCTCTGCGCGAAGATGCCGTTCGTAGTCAAATGCTCCCTCCGTTCGAAAATTCTTTCCCAATCGCAGGCGCGCAAAGGATTGGATACGATCACCTGCAATCCATGGCTCTTTTAGCTCTCCGGTAACCGTCAATCTTGCATTGCCTTCGCACAGGATGCCGGAAACGGACTCGACTCGAACATGCAGAACAAAATACTCTTCAGACAATTCCGGCGTTCGAATCAAAGTGCCTGCAAAAGCAACAACTTCCCTTTCATGGGATCGCACCCATTCCCGTAAAGGGTTGCGAGCGTACAGTTCAATCTGATGCCGCGCAAACACAGATCCAATCAAAAGAAGCAGAAAAGCCTGTGCGGTAATCGCTATTCTGAATTTTGAACAGTGAAGTCCCAACAACGCAGCGACCGCTGCAGGCAGCAGCAGCCATTCAGAAAATTGAATCAACTCGGCGCTGAGGACACCGGCAGCAAAACAGACAAATATCCACACGAACGGCGCAGACATGGTTTGCGCCCTCCGTTACATGTAAAACAGGCTTAAGCGCGGAATGTTGTAGAGCTTGCGGACAGACTTAATGAGCGCCCGGTTGATCATTTCCTGATAAACCGGAAAATCAATTTTCTCTTGAAATGTTTTCAAGTCGCGCATGGCATTCTCCCTGAAACTGTTTAACTGGGATTCAGAGATTGTTTGAAGCAGCACTTTTTCAATCTCTTTTTCCAGTGTTGCAAGTTGATGTTCCACACGCTGAAGATCCATGTTTTGATTCTCGTGAAAAGGTTTTACAACATCGGTGGAAAGCTTTTCCCTGCATCCCTGCAGCAGGTCGGCCATGGCTTGATTGCCGGCACGGCCAGCCTGCGTGCTGCTTTCCTCCAATGAGTGGAGCAATTTTTCCAGAAACTCAAGCACGTTCGTCGACGATTCCTGCTGTTTTTCAATCGATAGACCTTCTTGCGATTTCAGGAATCGTTTGTATTCGCTTTTTACAATCCGCCGGAAATAGGTCAGCGTTACCGGGGATTCAAACTCCTCTTTCTTTTTCTCAAATCCTCGGTCTATCGCGCGCAAAACGACTTCTCCCGGTATTCCCGCCTCGTGCCATTCTCTGATGAGCGCCCATTCTTTGGGAGAAAGGAGCATCGGATTCCCTCTTTTTTGCACGAAGTAATCCTCAATCATCCGGAAATACTCCTCTTCTTCCATCAGCGATTCATCTCAAACAGAATTTGTAGCCCCTCCATGATCAAATCCGGATTCGAATGATGAATCTTCTCCGAACGTTTGGCCATGAGCGGGGCCAGTCCACCCGTTGCTATATTTGTAGTAGGACTTCCCAGCTCTTCTTGCACAAGAGTTATGATTTTTTCTATCAATCCCAGATATCCGTAGAAAATTCCGGATTGCATCGCTGCAACGGTGTTTCTGCCGATTACCTGCGCCGGTTCCCGGATCTCCACACGGGGAAGTTTTGCGGCGCGTTGAAAAAGCGCTTCTGCCGAGATCCCGATTCCGGGTGCGATAATTCCTCCCAGGTATTCCCCCTTTTCCGACACCGCATCGAAAGTGGTTGCAGTGCCGAGATCCACAACGATGCACGGTCCGCCATATCTATGGAAGCCGGCAACGGAGAGAACGATGCGATCGGCACCGATTTCCTGCGGATGCTCGTACAGAATCGGCATGCCGGTTTTGATGCCCGGCTGCACAATAAATGGCTCCTGGTGAAAATAGGTTTCACACATCTCTTTGATACCCGGTAGTAGTGGGGGGACCACGCAACTAACGGCGATCCCTTCGAATTCCTCTTTTGCATATCCGCCCAGCGAAAGAGCATTCTTGATCAGGATTCCGTGCTCATCACCCGTCCGTTCCCGGACAGTGGTGAGTCTCCAGCTTTGCACAATTTTACCGTTTTTCAGAAGGCCTACTACAGTATTCGTATTGCCTACGTCGATTGCGAGAAGGTTTTTTACTTTTTGCGGCACGATACAATCTCCCCGGCATAAAAAATCTCCGTGCCGCCCGGTGTTTGGACAATCAAACCGCCCATGGAATCGAGTCCCGCCGTTATGCCCATTTTGATTTCACCCTGATGTTCAATCTGAACAGGACAATCATGCAGTATCGAAGAGCGACGCCCAACAAGGTTCTTGACTTCCTCCCAGCTCATGCCGGTTATTCTTCCATAGAGTTGTTCCAACTCAAAAAGAAGATCTGCAAGGAATTTCTCGCGTTCCAACTCCTTACCCAGAGCCTGCGCGAGCGAAATAGCAATTGGCCGAAGCTCATCCGGAAAATCCCGGGTATTTACATTGATTCCGATACCGACCAGCGCAAATTGCAAACGATTTTCTTCCAGTGAGGTCTGGATCAATACGCCGCCCGCTTTTTTCCCGTTGATTAGAATGTCGTTGGGCCACTTCAGATCGGAATCAAATTCCCAGGGATCAAGTGCCCGCGCGATGCTCAGTCCTGCGACATAAGGCAGGTAATGCAAACGCTCAACCGGAGGAATCAAAACGACAGTGAAATAAAGATTGACGCCGCCTGGAGAGTACCAGGTGTGTGTGTTGCGGCCCCGGCCTTGAGTTTGACTATCCGCAAGAACGACCGTTCCTTCAGCGACGCCGCTTCTGGCCAGATCGGAGGCAGCTCGATTCGTACTGTCTATCTCATCAAAATAAATCAACCGTTTCCCGAAATCGCCTTTCCTATGGCTGTGAAATTTCTGTATGTCAAACATTGCTCAATTGGCCGGCTGGAAGCCGGAGACTGTCCGAAAAGTCCGGAGTTGGCGGGTTCTAGCGGGAGCGCGGGCATCCTTGCCCGCAAAGCACTCGTCGAACTCGATAGTTTTTGCGGACT
>JAKEFK010000174.1 GCA_022616075.1 bacterium | reverse complement strand
ATTCAGGAATGGTGGGGATTAAACGATCACGTCAAAGACATTTGTGACCGTTTCGCAGCTGAAGGATTTGCAGCATTTGCCCCGGATATTTATCAAGGCAAATTGGCGACTTCCCCGGATGAAGCCGGTAAATTGATGATGGCTCTCAACATAGGAGAGGCAGAAAAAATTCTCAATGGCGCCATTCAAACTCTTCTTTCTAATCCATCTTGTACAAGCAAATCCGTTGGCGTTGTTGGATTCTGCATGGGCGGTCAACTCGCGATGTACGCTGCTGCTACCAATCCGGATCAGGTCTCCGCATGCGTGAATTTCTATGGGATCCATCCAAACGTAAAACCACCCTATGCCAGGATGAAGGCCGTTGTGCTGGGACTGTTCGCTGAAAATGATTCTTCCGTAAATGCAGACGCGGTTGAGAAATTGCGAAAGGAACTGAGCGGAGCTGGAAAATCCTTCGAGTTCCACACATATAAGAATGTCGGACATGCTTTCTTTAATAATACGCGTCCTGTTTATGATCAAGAGTCTGCGAGGGATGCCTGGCGCCGCACACTCGAATTTTTACGCCGACATGTCAAGTAAAAAGTAGCGCGTACGTTCCGTCTGCGCAGTTTCGCAGGCGAGACGCCCGCGGTACATTGTTTATGATTCAGTGATCCCGCCCGAAACGATGAATGCCATCAACTTTGAACTATCCGTATCCATCGGAGTAACCTGAGCGCGGGGATAAACAAGGACATTACCGGCAAAGTTAAAGGACTGTGGAAAATACACCGCAACCTGATCCTTCAAGTGAAAATGTTCCAGCGATTCGCGCGTCATAAATCCAAATGCCTTCACTCCACTTCCTGGAAAGACTTCTACAACCACCGGCTTATCGAAGCGGCGGCGCTCCCCTACAAATGCCGTAAGCACATCCTTTAGAGAAGAGTGGAGCAATCTGACAAAGGGAAGACGTGTAAGGATTTTGTCCAGTAACTGAAAGATAGACTTCGTCAAAAAGTTGGAAGTCAGAAATCCCAGAAGAGTTACGCCGATGATTGTGATCAGAAAACCCACGCCCGGATAGGGGAGTCCTAACAATCCATCGATGAAAATGAAAGCTTTGTAAAAGACATAAGCCGTGATGCCAATCGGCGCTAAAAAGATCAACCCCTGAAAGAAATAATTTGAAAGTTTTCTAATCATGGAATTTCGCGCCGCGTTATGCTTCACTTTTGAGTTTCTTTACTTCCTCTGTGAGCAGCGGCAAAACCTGAAACACATCACCCACAATACCGTAATCCGCAATTTTGAAAATAGGTGCGTCGGGATCCTTGTTGATCGCAACGATGTATTTTGAGGAAGACATTCCGGCAAGATGTTGAATTGCTCCGGAGATTCCGCATGCAATGTAAAGAACAGGGGAGACAACTTTGCCCGTTTGTCCTACTTGAAACTGATGCTCGACCCATCCCGCATCCACAACAGCGCGGGAAGCTCCCATGGCTGCGCCTAAAGCCCTGGCCAGGTCCCGCACCAGGTGAAAGTTTTCCGGTCCTTTCAATCCTCGACCGCCGGACACAACGATTTCTGCCTCGGAAAGTTCCACCGTTTCACTTACCGCTTTCTCTGTTTCGATCACGCGAGCTTTGATTTCATCCTGTTGGATAGGAACAGCAAGTTTTGCAGTTTCCGGACTGGCCGAAGAATCAGGTTGCGCCGCGGCGAACACATTTGGTCTCAAAGATATGAAAACAGGAGAATCTCCTTTTGACTGAACTTCTGCGTAGGCTTTTCCGGAATAAACAGGACGCCGTGCATTCCATCCATTCTGCCAATCCAGACCGACGATGTCAGCCAACACGCTGGTCTGGAACTTCGCTGCAGTGCGCGCTACAACTTCTTTTCCCATTGCAGTCGCAGACACAAAGACTGTGTGCGCGTTTTCCTGGCGAACTGCTTCCGCCAGCGCCGCCGCATAGCTTTGATTCGAATAACTCGCGAACAGAGCATCGTCGGCCAGCAAAACCTTATCTGGTTTGTACTGCGATACCCTGGCTGAGGCCGCATCTGAGGGTGATCCCACAACCAGTGCCGCAACCTTCCAGCTCTGTTTATCCGCCCACCTGCGCGCTTCAGAAACCGCTTCCAGCGAAGATTTTCTGGCTGTCCCTTCCCGAACTTCTACAAATACTACTATTTCCATCGTTACTACTCCTAAATAACCTTCGCTTCTTCGTGCAACATTTTAACCAGCTGCGTTACGGCTTCTTGCGGATCCCCTTGAAGGATTTTTCCTGCCTGGCGGCCGGGCGGCAGAGATAGGGAATTCAAAACAACTTTGGATCCTTGAACACCGACTTCTTCCGGATTCAGGCCAAGCGATGCGGCATTGAGCACTTCGAGCGGTTTTTTCTTCGCCGCCATGATTCCTTTTAGGCTTGGATACCTTGGCTCATTCAAACCCTTTTCCGCAGCAAGCGCCGCCGGCAGGGAACAGTCGACATGTTCCGTGGCTCCTTCAATTTCACGGTGGACAACCGCCTTACCGTCTTGGATTTCGAGCTTTGCAATTTGTGTGACCAGCGGAAGGTTTAGCAATTCTGCCACCATGGCAGGCACCTGTGATTGATCCATCCCTACTCCCATTTTGCCGAAAAACAAAATATCGTAAGGCCGGTTCTTTACGGATGCCGCAACAATCTTAGCGATCGCAAACGCATCGCTTCCAATAAATGCAGGATCGAGCAGATGAACTGCGTCGTCCGCCCCCATTGCCAAGGCATTTCGAAGCGAGGTGGCAGCGCGTTCGGAACCCGCGCTGATCACGGTTACTTTTCCTGCTCCTTTGGCTTCTTTGATTTTTAACGCTTCTTCCAGCGCAAATTCATCATAAGGCGAAATAATCCAGGTTACATCTGATTCGTCGATGCTTTTGCCATCTGCGGCAATCTTGATTCTCGTAGCCGTATCCGGCACCTGCTTAATGAAAACAATAATGTTCATCTTTGCTCCGTCTTGGCGTTCTTGGCGACTTGGCGGTTAATCTTCAGAGTAGCGTTTGAATAACAATGCGCCGTTTGTCCCGCCGAAACCGAATGAATTCGACAGGGCATACCGTATATTCATCGGCCGGCTACGATGGGGCACGTAATCCAGATCGCATTCGGCATCCGGGTTGTCCAGATTGATCGTTGGGGGCGCGACCTGATGTTTTAACGCCAGGGCCATGATGGCGCCTTCGAGACCACCCGCCGCTCCCAGTAAGTGACCCGTCATTGATTTGGTTGAACTCACAGCAAGCTTGTACGCGTGATCGCCGAAAACTTTTTTGATAGCGAGTGATTCCGCTTTGTCGTTAAACGGAGTGGAGGTCCCGTGCGCATTGATGTAGTCAACTTCCTGAGGGTTGATACCGGCGTCTTTCAGGGTCACCTCCATAACCCTGATGGCTCCTTCGCCATCTTCGGAAGGTGCGGTAATGTGGTAGGCATCGCTGGTCATTCCGTAACCGACAATTTCACAATAGATTTTTGCATTTCGGCTTTTTGCGCTTTCCAGCGATTCCAGAATAAGGATCCCTGAGCCTTCTCCCATCACAAAACCATCACGATCTTTGTCGAAAGGGCGGCTTGCCCGTTCCGGTTCTTCATTGCGCGTTGAGAGCGCGCGCATCGCGCAAAAACCGCCAATACCCAGGGGTGTGATGCAGCCTTCGGATCCTCCGGCAATCATTACATCTGCGTCGCCCCGTTGAATGATCTTGAAAGAATCTCCAATCGCATGAGCTCCCGTGGTGCATGCCGTGCAGGTCGCGGAATTCGGGCCCTTCGCGCCGGTTCGAATGGAGACCCATCCTGAAGCGAGATTGACAATGGATGCAGGAATGAAAAATGGTGAAATCTTTCGCGGGCCGCCTTGCATAAGCGCCGTATGAGTGGCTTCAATTACACCGAATCCTCCGATTCCCGAGCCAATATAGACGCCGACTCTTGCGGCATTGCCGGAATCGATTTTGAGACCTGAATCCTGCACCGCAAAATCGGAGGCAGCGATAGCATAATGGATAAAAAGATCCATTTTCTTGATTTCTTTTTTGGGTATCCAATTGGCAGGATCAAAGTTTTTTACTTCGCCCGCGATTCTGGTGGGATATTCGGTTGTATCAAACCTTGTTATTTGACCGATTCCGCTTTTGCCTTCTATTAAACCATTCCAGTTTTCCGGGGTACCGATTCCAATCGGAGAAACCATTCCGATCCCGGTTACAACGACTCTACGTGCCAAAACAACCCCCTACACGTGAGCTTCTATATATTTGATGGCTTCCCCTACCGTACGAATTTTGTCGGCATCTTCGTCGGGTATTACTATTCCGAACTCTTCTTCAAAAGCCATAACAAGCTCAACCGTGTCCAGTGAGTCCGCTCCAAGATCCTCTATGAATGATGCTTCCTCTGTTACTTCTTCTGCGTCCACTCCCAGCTGTTCCGTAACAATGCTTTTGACTTTTTCGGCAATTTCCATCTTTTCAACCTCCGTATATTTTCACCGCAGAGATCGAGAACACAGAGAGAAAAAGAGTTTCTTTTCTCTGCGCCCTCTGCGCTCTCTGCGGTGAAATGGAAAAGCATTTCATATTACATTTGCAAGCCGCCGTCAATAGCGAAGACCTGCCCGGTGATGTAATCGGATGCTGAGGATAGCAGAAATAGAACCAGGGCAGCAACCTCTTCTACTTTTCCGAAACGTCCTAAAGGAATTAATTCCAGATATTGTTTCTTCAGTTCCTCGGGAAGCATTTGCGTCATTTCCGTTTCGATCATACCTGGCGCAATTGTGTTCACGCAAATATTCCGTTTGCCCATTTCTTTTGCGAGGGATTTTGTAAACCCGATCATGCCTGCCTTCGAAGCGGAGTAATTTGTCTGGCCGGGATTTCCTGTAATTCCTGCAATGGAGCTGATGTTTACAATTTTTCCGTAACGTTGCTTCATCATGGAACGCAGAACTGCTTTGCTGCAGTAAAACGTTCCATACAAATTTGTTTGGAGCACCTGGTCCCATTCTTCCGGCTTCATCGTCAGCAGAAGATTATCTCTTGTGATTCCTGCATTGTTTACAAGAAAATCGATGCGGGAAAAGTCCTGCAGGACTTTCTTCATGGCTTCATCGACTTCCACTTGCCGCGCGACATCCACGCGATAGGCTTCTGCCTTTCGACCCAGCTCCGAGATACGCTGTTTTGTCTTTTGCAACAAGTCCTCGTTTCTTCCCCACAAAGCGACATCCGAACCATTTTTAGCCGCTGCAATCGCAATCGCTTCCCCGATTCCCCGCGTTGCGCCGGTCACTACTGTCACGCGATTCGTTAACATAGTCAGCTCTGGTATTTTGCGCGGAGTTGTTCGTAGTCTTCGAGGTTTTCCACATTGTAAACCTGAACATCGCGCGAGATTTTTTTGACCAGACCGGTAAGTACTTTGCCGGGACCCACTTCGACAAATGTATTCACACCTTCTTTTAGAAGAACATCAATGGTCTGCATCCACAGAACCGGATTCGGGATCTGTCTTATGAGCGCATCCCGCACTTCCTCACCGGTCTTTATGAATGCCGCATCGACATTGGTAACAAGGGGAAATTTCAAGGGATGAAAAATTTGTGCTTTCAGGAGAGGAAGCAGATTATCCTGCGCCGGTTTCATCAAAGCACAATGAAATGGCGCGCTGACCGCGAGCGGAATCGTGCGCTTTATATTAAAACGTGGCGCGGCTTCTGCCGCTCTCTTTATCGCTTCTGCGTGTCCCGCAATGACGATCTGGCCGGGCGAGTTGAAATTTGCAGGCGATAAAATCAAGCCTTGAGCAGCCTCGTCGCACAGCGCTTGTACTTGTTCCGGTTCAGCGCCCAGAACAGCAAGCATTGCGCCCTGACCCACGGCCACAGCTTCCTGCATGAATTTTCCGCGGTTGCGCACCAGCTTTACTGCATCGGAAAATCGAAAAGCCCCGGCAACGACGCCGGCTGTGTATTCACCCAAACTATGTCCTGCAACAAACGCAGGGCGGATCACTTCATGTAATAAAGACCAGATCGCAATCGAGACCGTTAGGACTGCAGGCTGTGTGTTTGCAGTTAACTGCAGTTCCTCTGACGGACCTTCGAAGCATAACTTACTGATCGGCTCGTTTAACGCGCGATCCGCTTCTTCGAAAACTCCGCGCGCCCTCGGATAACGGTCATAGAAATCCCGGCCCATGCCAACATTCTGGGATCCCTGGCCCGGAAAAATTACTGCAATTTTGTTCATATTTTTAAATCTTGGCGTTCTTGGCGCCTTGGCGGTTCAATTCTTTTTGTATTCTTTCATTAACATTATGCCTGCAGAATTCCATCGCCACCCGGATCGCATTTTTAATTGCTTTAGAAGTGGATCTTCCGTGGCAAACAAAACTGGGAACTCTCGCGCCCAGCAAAGGCGCTCCTCCATATTCAGAATAATCAAAGTATTTTGTTAGTAACCTTCCCAGAGAACTATCCATTTGAGGCTGCAATATATGAAATATGGTTTCCACCAGGCTTTCACTGACTTTCAAAGCCACGTTACCGACAAAACCATCGCATACTACAACATCGGCGCGTCCTTTAAAAACATCATGACCATCCACATTCCCTATAAAATGCATATCAGACTTCTTCAGGAGCTGAAAAGTTTCCTTTGTTAGATCATTTCCTTTGACTTCTTCTTCTCCGATGCTCAACAGTCCTATACGGGGGGATTCCACATTCAAAATTTCCTGCGCGTAGACAGAACCCATCAGTGCAAATTCCACCAGATGGTGCGGTTTGCATTCGACATTTGCCCCGACATCGAGAACAATTGTCTTGCCATCTGGATGAGGAAACAATGCGGCCAACGGTAGGCGGTCTATTCCAGGGAGCGATCCGACATTCACCTTCACCATAGCATACATAGCGCCGGTATTTCCTGCGCTAACGATGCTTCCAGCCTCTCCCCTGGAACCCAAATCCACTGCAACCCGCATCGAAGAATTCTTTTTCTTTCGAACGGCAGATGTGGCCTGCTCATCCATGCCTACAACTTCAGTGGCGTCCACCACTTCGATCCGGTTCGCAGGAACTTGATGCTTGTCCAGCTCCGCTTTTAGTTGATTTTCAATTCCAACCAGCAAAACCTGAACATCGAACTCGGAAACGGCCTGGACAGCTCCCGAAACGATGTTCTGCGGAGCGTAATCCCCGCCCATTCCATCTACTGAGATGCGGATCCGCTCAGACATGCGATTTACTCAGTGGATTTCTGCGCGACGTACTCCCGTCCTTCAAAATGACCGCAATGAGGACATATTTGATGTGCTAGTTTCAACTCATGACAATGAGAACATTCCGACATCCTTGGCTGTTGCAAAGCGTCATGAGTGCGACGTTTCCGGCCACGCGATTTCGAATGTCTCCGTTTTGGATTCGGCATAATTCAAACTCCTTT
>JAKEFK010000173.1 GCA_022616075.1 bacterium | reverse complement strand
TCGGAGAATGCACGGCCAGACTTCTGCGGTTCGGAGTTCCTTGTTCGATATTCGGACTTCTCTCCGCTATCATTTTGGTTGTCGGCTATGCCGCGTTAGGCAATAAAGCGAACCACATGCCTGTACATATTCATGGGATTGCTCCGATTAGAGATTGATTTGATGCATTCTCGTTTGATTGCTGTTTACTGCGGATGATATCCAGCACAGCATCCAGTACCGGATCCTGGTTGGAGAAGTAAGCTGTCGAAGAGAGTGAGACAGGAATTTTAGGCGCGATCCAGGGTCGTGCATCCATTCCATCCGCAATCTGGTTTGAGCGTGAAGAAATGCTCACCCGTGCCCCACTGAAAGGCAAAACGGCGAAAGATTCTTCACCTATGAAGTTGGGCTTAGAGCTGCTCGGCTCTCCTACAAAAACTGCGTTGGTATAGTAGTCGACAGCTTGATGAAAATCTGAGTAGCCGAGAAAGTGCTCCGGCTGGTCAGGATGAACAATTGCGGATTTTCCCGAGTCGTTTCGAAATGAATTAATGTTTTCAATACTGACTGGAACAAAGACCCATCACCACCATGGTTGTTTCTTACGTCAACGACAAGATTTCTGACTTTCGTTTCACTTAGAAACCGGCGAAGCCGGCCTGAAAAATCCGACAACGATTCGTCCGGTTTGTTTAATACACGGTTGAATTGAAAATATACTGCATCAAAATCAGGCCACCGTTCAAACCAATAATGGTCCTCCAGTCTGGACAGATAGACCGGCGCGGATGGCGCTCCGGGAAGCTGCGAAGATATGAGTTTGGGAATGTTTTTGATGTTAGGTTTCCCTTCACTCTGCACGGTGATTTCCTGTATCTTGCCCTTCCGGTCCTGCAAAAGCAGGGGTACTTTATTCGGATCCGACAGGATGCCGAGATAATGCAGCATCTGGGGAATATTTAGAAAGACCGGAGCAACCCAGGCAAACATCATAGAATTATCTCTGCTGATCAACGGCTCAATCTTGCCGAGCAAATCTTCAGACGGGGTATTTCCAATCCTGAGTATTTTGTTTCCAATCAACTGTTTCCATTTTTCCGGGGCATCAATTATGCACAGGCCGTCAGAAAAAAACCAGAACCGAAAACCGATGTAAGTAAATGATCCCTTTTGTGCAGTCCATGGAATCAGGTAACTGTGTCCGTCCCCCAACAGAACAACAAGTCGCTGAAATCCGAACAAGATTTGCTCATCAGTAAGTTCAGGAATCTTTCTACGTAGCGTTTGGATCCCTTCTTGCAGCTCCTTAGGTATCGGCCGATTCCTGTAAAGAATGCTCAGTCTGGTCATTTCGGAAACCAGATAATCCAAATCAGCCAGCCAACCTTCGTTCCGGTTGGTGATGTTCGGCCCCGAACCGGCCAGCTTCAAAAAGCGAGGGTCTTCTTTCAAGTTGGAGAAAGCTGCATCTTCCGCTATCTCCGGCCGCCATTCGTATCCTTCCGCGACAGCCCTTTCCAGCCATTGCAAAGCTTCCCTCTGCTTCCCCGCTAAAGCGAACATCCTGGCAATCCAGTAAGACTGAAAAGAAGGGTTCCATGCTCCAAAGGCTTGAGCTTTCTTGTAGGCTTCTGCGGCCGCCTCGTATTCACCAAGCTCACGACGCGCGTCTGCAAGCAATTCCCATACCTCACTATCGTCACCATAATGCTTCACAAGCTTTTCACAGATCTTGGCGACCATTTCAAAATCGCTTTGCTCCTGGTGTTTCTGAGCTTCCAGAAAAAGTCTGTAATACTCCACAGGGCTCATATCTTCTCGAGTAAAGAACACCATAAACATAGAAATAAGAATGGCCTGATTCATGGATTCATCTCCTACATAAATTCTTTACGGTTAAACAATTGAAGTGACGAAAAATAAAGTGTCATGCTTGCAGCCATGGCGAAAAAAAATTTTATGGCCAGGATCAGCGAGCGTTTCACAGGGAGGTTAAAAAGAAAATGGATCTGCCGGTTCTTCAGTTTCCGGAGCTACTATGCCGGCGGCATGGAATGCGATTAGAAACAATCCTACTGTCAAACTAAAAAGCCCTTGAACAACCACTATATCCAGAAGGTTTTTGCCGATGTTGAAATCATTTGCATTCGCGAAGACCTGTGTTCGCAGTGCACCGTCTAAGCTCAACCTGCCCAGCACTACGAACACGGGGAGATGGAATATCAGCAGGAAAACCATCCATCTTCGGCGAGTTTCTCGCCATTCTTTCCAGAAGAGAGCCTCAACAACTTTGCGGTTCATCGTTTGTCTCCATCGCTGGAGCGGACTGTATCGACGAAAATCTCTTCCAGGGTCATGGGCATCTGTTCGCAGGAAAGATGCCGGACGGTTTCTTCATTCCAATCCTTAACTGTCAGGACTTTTTCCTTTTCTCGAATCTCAATCGAGACCAGGTTGAGAGACTTCGGTACAGGTTGAGTGTGATCCAAACGGATTTTCTTGTAGGAAGCCTTGATCTCTTCCACCCTCGCAACCGATAGGAGACGTCCACAGTGAAGAATCGCCACGTAATCGGCGACGCGCTCTACTTCTTCCACTATGTGTGTAGAAAAAATCACAGTTCTTCCGAACTGCGCAATTTCTCCCACAATGTTTTCAATAAAATCGCGTCTCGCTCTCGGATCAAGTCCGGAGGTAGGCTCATCCAGCAGGATCACTTCGGGGTTGAAGGAGAGCGCTAACAACAAACAAAGACGGGCGCGATTTCCGCGGGACAGACTCCGGATGGCTTCTTCGGGATGAAGCGCGAACCGTTGCAACAGTCCGGCCGCTTGTGCTCATCCCAATTGTGGTAGAAAGAGCGTGTGAATTGGATTTTCTCAGCGACCGTCATCCAATCGTAAAGTTCACGCTTCTCCGAAACGTACCCAATTCTAGTTCGCAGATTAGAGTGATATTCCTCTGGATTGAGCCCCAGAATACGCAGACTACCCGAATGCGGGCGGAGATGGCCTGCCAACATTCTGATAAGGGTCGATTTGCCTGAACCGTTCATTCCCAGCAGTCCGAACACGCAGCCTCTGGGAACGCGAAGGCTCACCAAACGAACGGCAGGAAGGGTTCCAAAGTACCGGGTAAGATCCTGGGTTTCCAACACGTAGTCTTCAGAATCGTTGCTCACTTTATGGCTCGCTTCCTTGATTTTCTGGTTTCCTCCAGTTTTTGAAGCAGTGCTTCAAATATGGCGCGAAGCTCCTTAGTCGTCAGGTCAAGGGCAACCCCCTCCACTACTGCCTTCTCCAGCGATGCTTGAATCCGATTGCGCTTTTCACGGCGAGAGATCACAGAAGCTTTCCTGGAGATGAAGGTTCCGTGTCCCTGGCGCTTGAATACGATTCCTTCGTGTTCCAGCTCAAGATAGGCCCGCGCTACCGTATTCGGATTGATGGCCAGATCCATTGCCAAATCCCTGACGGAAGGAAGGGCGTCACCTGCGTGGAGGCGTCCCTTTGCAATTTCCGTCTTGATCTGTTGAATGATCTGTAAGTAAAACGGAACATCCGAAGTCAAATCCATCCGCAATAACATAAGCGCCTTGCCTCCCAACTGTATCGATTATCTTAATACAGCTAATACACTATTCCAATACGAAGTGGGGGGAAAAAAGTTCCCAGGAAACGATTGCTCTCTGATTGCTTCATTTTACGTTTGTATAACGTTTGCATGACAAACGCATAAAATGGCGCGCCTAGAATTCATTCAAATCTTAAAAAGGGAGTATCCATATGAAAAGTCGACCAACCCGTCTACTGTTTTTGCTGATTCTGTTCCTATGCGCGTCCGTTAACGCTTCACCCGGAACAGGAAGTGCGGAGCTTCATCCCATTGATCAATCGGGTGCACAAGCTGAGATTCTTTTTCTTGACACTGGCGATTCGACAACAGGTCTGATCATATTTGGAACGGCTTCGGGATTAGACCCTTCTGCCGGTTACCTTTCACTTCGCTATGATCGGCTTTCGGTTCCCGGTGGGCCGGTGGCGTGTGAGCCTAGCCCCAGTTCGACTCTTACCTTTTTGCAAATGTTTGTAGGCTTCTGGTCGGTAAACCCAGACGGTACCGCCACTCTTTTCGCGCAGTTGATCGGAGCTTCCTATACAGAGTTAGCCGATATAGGAGCGATTTCCATCCGACTCGCTTCTGATGGTAGCCTTCAAGCGTGCGGGCGAATTCACAGGAACCGAAAGTAGGTGCACGACGCAGATCCAATATTAACGTAGTCTTCACGATATCATTCAGGTCGTCCGGATCGAACGTTGATCAGGCGCTCAGGTTAGAGGCATGCCCGTTAATTGAACGCGAATCATCTCAGACGCCACTACCAATCCTGGTGTAAAGGGGAATTTACATTCTTAATCACTGCGAACGCTAGACTTTCCGCTGAAGCTGCATTTTTCAATCCGATCGTTCTCCGTGCTGTCAGTCGAGAAAACGCTGGCATGAGGTTTGATGATGCACTAGCACGATGAGGAAGAGAAATGGATTTACTTACATCGAGATTCTCGTTGCATGCTTCCTGCTTTTCACCGCGCTCATCTTCATCGGGGGTGCAAACATGTCCTCGTTACGCTTGCTCAGCAAAAGTAAGATCCAGCAAAAAGCAACGCTTCTGCTCATGAATCAAGTTGAGGAGCTGCGTTCCGTCCCGATTGAAAATCTGTTGGAAGGAAATGTTCAGGAGAAAAGCGGAACATTCCTTCTCGAGTGGTCGATTCAGGATCACACGCCATTTTTCGGGACAAAACAAATACGCTGCCGTGTGCTTCACCAAAATCAAGTAATTGTGGAAACGCTATTTTACCGATCCGAATAATGCGAGGTGTCACTTTGCTGGAATTTCTGGTCGGAGTCTCACTTTTTCTCTTGTTGCTGTTTTTCAGTTATCACGCGTTTGATTCCCAAAAACATCTTTTGAAAAACATCAGCGCCCAGACACAGCCGGAGGATGAATCGAATTACAGGATGTTATTGATCAAACACTTTCTGGAACGATCAACCCGCAAACTCAGAGTGGATCCCTTCCTGGAAGGCGCAACCATCTTTTTCCCAGATCTTTCATTTGGGCAAAGCACGCAAGTGAACGCATTTTCCGTGGCTCACGTAACCGGTCTGCCTGCGCCCTTCGTCCGAGCGGGCGGCAATCATGCAGTGCCTGCGAGTGCCGCGATTACAAAACAGAAAACCTATTTGATGACCGGCTCTGACAGCACCGGAAATTTCGCATGGAGTTACGGCATCGCGGAAGCGATCTGGCAGACGGCTGATGGATTCACTGTGAAGTTCAAGAAGTTAACAGCCGGAACCGAGCCGGAAAAAGGGACCCTGATCGAAGTGGAGCTCCATGGATTTCTTTTTCAAAATCAGACGCTTTACTGGGTCAGTCCTGGAGGAGCAACGCAACCCTATCTCTCCACTCTGGATTCTTTCTCATACACCTGGAACAACCCTTCTCTGATGATCGGATGGAAAAGGGGGCCCGTTCAAATGGAGTTCCAATGCGTATTATGAAGGATGGCTTATGGAGCGCAGGCTTCCAGCCTGCATTCAGGGCCGCGGGCATCCTGCCCGCAGGTGGTTTTGCCCTCATTCTAAGTTTACTTTTGGTGCTCATCCTTACCATTTTTGCATACTGGATGCTGCTTCTTGTCCAGAACCACTATTCCTCAACGAAAATGCTTTTTGACAGCGACAACGCCCGCACCATTTCCGAAGCGGCCGCTTTTCATCTTGTGCAGCAGCACAACACCCAGGTCCCACGATTCTTCGCAGATCCGCAGCACTGGAATCAGCTTCAGATGCAACCATTCACCTGGAACAACTATGCCTTTTCGGGAAGTCTTCCGGCTCCGTGGGATTCTGTAGCTGTCAATCTGTTTACTTTACGCGCACAAAAAGCGCGCTCGCTGGCAGAAATGCAATTGCCTTTGCGGCAGATCCGCCTGGAGGACTTTGCGCTCTTCAGCGATACGCAACAGCATCTGAACACTTCTACACTATTCGATGGTTTCGTATTTGTGCGGTCCGGATTGACGCTGAATGGTCCGGCTCTATTTCGCGCGCAAGTTCATAATGAAGTGGCTCCGTCGAACCTTGCCACGTACAGAAGAAAAACCTCTCCATGGATCGATTTCCCTTCTCTGGACACTCTCATTCCGGCCGGATGGAAATCGGGAGGTTTCACCATAACTGCTAAAGATCCACGATTCTGGCAGTCGGATCACTACGAGCTGGATCTCGATCAACTGGTACTGACAAAATCCGGTGATGCATGGAAAGTGAAATACAAAAACAATCCATTGGGTGATGCTGCAAACCTGATTCTGATATTCGATGACAATCTGCACATCCATCAGACGTATCGCGAACTGCCGCATCTTCCTTCACCGAAGCCGGATGCCCCGCTGTACATCGCTTCCAATGCGGACATTCTGCTCAAAAGTGACATCCAGAGATTTGAAGGAGGTGAGAATGAACACGGAATTTGTTTGATCTCAGCAAACACAATTCACGTATTACCGGAAAAAAGCAGCGCTCGAATCGAAGCATGTTTATTCTCGTCGGGCAAACCATCTCTTCATGTGGATACCGGTTCTCTTTCGTTGTCTGATGTTGAAAAGCAATCCTGGATTTCAGAAATACAGAGTTCAGTTTTTTTGATGGAACCGGCAAAAAAGAAGGAGCTACTGGAAGCGCTAAACAAGGATGAAAAGATTGTGTGGTTGCGGGGAACAGTTGGAGTTCAAGGCCCGATGAGCGTTGCGCCTGACATTATTCAGCTGCATTTCGAAGCTTGCCGGAGGACTCATCCTCTTTTCATTTCTTTCCCATTCGTGCAGGTTGTGGAAGGAATGGAAAAATGGCGTTAGATTCCGTAAATCGATGGCAGCTGGTTCGAGGCATCATCACTCAAAAGAGAAGTGGTGTGATTGTTCTGCAGGCAGGCAAAAACTACCTTCACTGGACCATTGATAAGGGATTGCTAGTCTGTATTCATTCGACTTTCCCGGAAGCCTCTTTAACGAATTTTTTTGAAGAACAGCGGATCATTGAGCCAACCAGGCTCTCAAGCGTAAAGAGGCAGGTCGATCACACAAAGCCCTTTGGTTCTGTTTTGTTGCGACAGCATCTTCTCAATGAAGAGGATTTCGCGAAAAGCATTTACCAGCATTGGATCGCGTGCACAGATTATTTGTTTGAACCTTCCATCCACCTGTTCTGGTCTGTAAACTCCGGAATCATGAATCCGGAGTTTATTCGGTGTGACCGACCACTGGCCGATATTTTGATGCAGGCCAACAGGAATTCAATCACAATACCGACTGCGATTCGTGCGATTGAGGACCTGAAGCCTCCCTTTCGGATTCTTTCGGCAAAACCGGACCTGTCCCGCTTCAATGAGGAAGAAAGAAGAATCTGGATGTACTTGCAATCAGGAAGCACCTTGGATCAAATTTTTCAGGATCGCGAAATTACAAAAATTCCTTGCTACAAATTGCTGTTCTTGCTGTGGGTGTGTGGGCACATATCCGATTCGCGGACAACCACAACACATCAGGTCCAACAGGTAACCACCGGCCTTTTGCAGCGAATTCCCGCCGAATGGATTTTTCCCCTTTGTGCCGGAACCATCATCGGTGTTCTGCTTGCTCCCTCCTCTCCGGAACCGAAACCCTCCCCGCCTCCCCCTGCTTATCGTGTGGAAACGCTGGAAGAAGAAGCTCTTCCCACCCCCGCCTGGTCAACCACCCAAAATGAGGAAGATTTAAACGCAGAGACGCAGGGACGCAGAGATGAAAGAGAATGAAATTACGAAAATAATTGTCGAATGTGCCATTGAGGTTCACCGCGTTTTAGGTGGCCCAGGATTGTTGGAGTGTGTATATGAAGAGGCTTTGGTATGGGAACTTGAAAGACGAGGACTTAACGTGTTGCGGCAGGTCATATTGCCCATTCGTTACAAGGGAAACACTCTCGGCCATCCTTTGAAAATCGATCTAATGGTGCAACGAAAGGTTCTGGTTGAGAATAAGGCTACAATCCAAGACGATAGAATTTTTCAATCACAGCTACTAACATACTTGCGTTTGAGTCGCTTAAAAGTAGGGATGGTGCTTAATTTCGGTAAGAGACTGATGAAGGACGGTATTCACCGAGTTGTGAACGGACTTTGAATTCTCTGCTTCTCTGCGTCTCTGCGTTAAAAATTACCTGTCAAGAGTAAGAGTATGGCCTTTTGGCAATGCAGGCGGTTTTCCGCCTCATCCCACACCACTGCATTCGGGCTATCGATCACTTCATCGGTGACTTCATCACCGCGATGCGCAGGAAGGCAATGCAAAAAGAGTGCATCCGGTTTTGCCCACGCGAAAAGTTTTTCATTCACTTGATAGCCGCCAAAGATTGCTTTTCGTTCGTGATATTCTTTTTCTTGACCCATCGATGCCCACACATCCGTGTATACAGCATCTGCATCGCGAATCGCTTCGCGTGGATCCGTCACAACCGTCACCGATCCACCGGTTTTTGTGGCCAGGTCCCGGCTAAAATCCACCACACCTTGATCCGGTTTGTAGCCGTCCGGAGCGCCGACACTAATGCGCATTCCTAATGCTGCCGCTCCGAACAGCAGCGAATGACAAACATTGTTGCCATCACCAATGTACGCGATTTTGCGTCCTTTGCAGTCTCCCCATCTTTCATACAACGTGAAGTAATCCGCAACGCCCTGACACGGATGCGAAAAATCGGAGAGTCCGTTGATCACCGGAACGGCTGCATACTTTGCCAGGTCTTCCACAATGTTATGACCGAAAACACGCGCCATGATGATATCGACCATGCGTGAAAGAACGCGCGCTGTGTCCGCAATCGTTTCCCCTCGCCCGATCTGAATATCGTTGGAGCTCAAAAACAGAGCGTGACCGCCCAATTGAAACATTCCGACTTCAAAAGAAACACGGGTGCGGGTCGACGACTTTTGAAAAATCATTCCCAGCGTTTTTCCGGCGAGCGCCTGGCTGTACTTTTGTGGATTTTTCTTCACATCGGCGCTTAAGTCAAAAATCTCCTTCCATTGACCGGAAGAAACATCTTTCAAACTTAAAAAGTGCCGTACCGCGGGCGTCCCGGCCGCATTCTTGGTCTTCATCGTTACCTCACAATGTGCGTCCCCGATTGACCTTTCATCGCGCGTATTAATTCTTTTGCTGAAGTGACGATCACTTCTTTTCCCCCATTTTCAATAAAATCGATTGCCGCTTTTATTTTAGGCCCCATGCTTCCGGGTGGAAAATGACCTCTGTCATAAAAACGTTTCATCTCTTTCAAACGAACCCGCGTCAGATTCTTTTGATTTTTTTTGCCAAAATGGATAGAAACGAACTCGACGTTTGTCAGGATCACGAATAGATCTGCTCTTAATTCAGACGCGATCAAGCTACTTGTGTAATCCTTGTCGATCACAGCTTCGACTCCCTTGATGTTATCGTAGCCGTCATAGTAAGCAGGAATCCCTCCACCGCCTGCAGCAATGACACAGGTTCCGTTGTTGATCAGCGATTTGACGATTTCCAGATTGATGATTCGCTGTGGCAAAGGTGAGGCAACAACTCTGCGATACCCTCTTCCACTATCTTCCACCATCGGCCAGCGCTTTTCTTTCTTCAGCACGGCTGCCCGATACGCAGTAAAGAAAGGACCGATCGGTTTGCTAGGATTCTCAAACGCAGGGTCTCGCGGATCCACCATCACCTGCGTAATCAGCGTAGCCGCTTCCTTCTTCAAACTGCGCTTCCTGAACTGATTGCGCAGAGAGCGCTCCAGCAGGTAACCCATGCTTCCTTCCGAAACGGCGACGCAGACGTCCAGCGAAAAAGGGGGAACTTTGTTCACGGCCTCTTCCATTTGAATCAGGATGTTTCCCACCTGTGGGCCGTTTCCATGAACAATGACCAGATCGTATCCGCGTTGAACAATCTGAGCCATCAAGTCGGCGGCTTCATCACAGTGCCGGATCTGCTCTTCCTGTGTGCCTCTTTCCCCTTCTTTCAGGATCGCATTCCCGCCGAAAGCAATCACCGCAACTGGATTTCTCATGATTCGTATCGAGGATCAGGAACAGAAAGGCTTCAACACATCTTCCATTGTAGGAGATCCGATCGCCTGCAGCTCGTAGGTCACGCGGACAGCAGGCTTGTTGAACTTCACCAAACGCCGCAAATCGACCGGAGTCGCTATGATTACCACGTCGCAGTCTGCGCGATTGATGGTGTCTTCCAAATCCTTCATCTGCTTACCGCCATATCCCATAGCAGGCAGCAACGTGCCAATGTCCGGATAAATCCGGAACGTCTCCGCTATCGAACCGACAGCATAGGGTCTGGGATCCACAATTGCGCTCGCCGCAAATTTCTTTGCCGCCAAGATTCCCGCGCCGTACTTCATTTCGCCATGCGTTAAGGTCGGTCCATCTTCGATCACCAGCACTCTCTTGTTGAAGATGGCAGACGGATTCTCCAAGAAAATCGGTGATGCGCCATCCACAACAATGGCCTTGGGATTTATTTTGCGAATATTCGCTCGCACAGTGTTCACATTGTCGAACGAGGAAGTATCCATTTTGTTGATCACGATCACGTTCGCTCGCCGGAAATTAACTTCGCCTGGATAGTAGCTCAATTCGTGGCCGGGTCTGTGCGGATCAGCAACTACAATTTCCAGATCCGATTTGAAAAAAGGCGTGTCATTGTTTCCACCATCCCAGAGAACGATTTCGGCTTCCTTTTCCACCTCATCCAGAATCGCCTGATAGTCGACACCGGCGAATACTACAATCCCTCTTGTGAGATGAGGTTCGTATTCTTCCCGCTCTTCAATCGTGCAATCGTACCTGTCCAAATCTTCCATAGTGGCAAAGCGTTGCACTCGCTGCGCGACGAGGTCCCCATAAGGCATTGGGTGGCGAACGACACAGACCTTCTTGCCGGAGTTCTTCAGGATCTCCGCAACTTTGCGCGTGGTCTGGCTCTTTCCACTACCAGTGCGAACAGCGCACACAGACACAACCGGTCTTTTGGATATGAGCATGGTGGAGGTCGGACTGATCAGACGGTAATCCGCTCCTGCAGCGAGAACCTCGCATCCTTTGTGCATGACATATTGATGCGAAACATCGCTGTAGGAAAAGATGACCTGATGAATATTGTGTTTTTGAATGAGTGCGATGAGTTCTTTTTCCTCATGAATGGGAATGCCATTCGGATAAAGCTCGCCGGCCAATTCGGCCGGATAACGGCGATCAGCAATATTAGGAATCTGCGTCGCGGTAAAGGCAACGACTTCTACAGTTGGGTCCTTCCGGAACAGCACATTAAAATTATGAAAATCACGTCCGGCTGCTCCCATGATTAAGATCCGGGTCTTCACAAATCCTCCTACGGAGCGCAAGCTTCCAGGCTGCATTACGAGCCGCGGGCATCCTGCCCGCAGCGCTCCAAAGCGTCCTATTCTAGCACTATTGCGCCGGTTTTCGAGCCTCAATAAACAGAGCGTAACCCTGCCATGGCAGGAGCTTATCCAGCCTCGTAAATGCGAATAAAATGGGATAGGCGAGAGAATAAAGTTTCATGGAACCCTGATGTTTTTGAAAACTTTCCTTCGATCCGATGGTGATATTTCCGTCCCTTTTTCCTGCTTCTCCTTCCATGCCTTTTCCCAGCAGTTTCACAAATGCAAAATTGATCCCCATTTCAATGAATTCGGTAAAAAATCGGGAATAGGTTGTCGACGATAGAATGTCGTATCCCTGCTGTTTCAGTCGCGCCCGTAGATCGCCAAGATCATAACCCTCCCGGACATGTCCATACTTATCCAGAGTCAGACCGATCTTTGGTTTCACTTTATTTAACAGAAAAGTAGGACCGGTCGTCGGAGTTGAAATAAGCAAACGGCCCGCTGGTTTCAAAACGCGCCATAGCTCACTCATTGCAGCATCATCGTCGTGCACGTGTTCCAGATAATCCAGCGAGACGATCACATCAAAAGAGGAATCAGGGAAGGGAAGAACATTGGGTGGAATTTGCAGCACTCCGTCTTTGACCAGCGAGATTGCAGCTTGAACATTGCTCTTGTCGGTATCGGCGTGAAGCCAGGCACCGCCTGCGGAACGCAAAAAATGCGAAACCGTTCCGCGCGCGCAACCAACTTCCAAACAGGTTTTGCCTTTCAGATCGTTGAGTGAACGCAAGAGAAGGTCGATCTTCTCCTTTTTCTTAAGCGATTTTTTATAAACCTGTAATTGCCATTCTTCCATCTGATACTACGATCTACCGTTGTTGT
>JAKEFK010000172.1 GCA_022616075.1 bacterium | reverse complement strand
CATATAGAAAAGCCATTGCACGTAAATTTTATCCGCTTCCAGATAATTCACAATCAACACTCCGAGCACGGTGAGGATCTGAACCAATGTGCTGGCTTTTCCATAAAACGTTGGATCAAATTTCGTAAAACCAGTTATTAATGCGATGGCTACCGCTCCGACAACAATCATGATGTCCCGCGCAAAAACCATTACCGTCAGCCAGATGGGAATGGCGACATGGAGTTTCGATGCGGGCAAAGTGAGCAACAAAAACGATGTGGAGAGTAAAAGCTTATCCGCCATCGGGTCCAGGAGCGCGCCGAGTTTTGTCTTTTGACCGAGTTTTCGCGCGATCAATCCATCCACCAGATCGCTGATGCCGGAGATCAAAAAGATCAGCAACGTTAAACCATATCTGTGATAAAGGATACCCATTGCGACAAAGGGCACCAACACAAACCGGAGGAGGGTGATTTTCGTTGCAATTGTTAAGCGCATAGTGAATCAAAGAACAAAAAAGGCGGCCAGAAACGGCCGCCCTCCGTTAAATCAAAACAATTCATTCTTTGCGATATTGGTCCCCTTGTTGGATCTTTCCGCTGCGAGATTCCGCAATTGCGGACTTAGTCAGGACTTTTGTCACAACAATTTCCCCGACTTTTTCGGTCACAGAATCCAACACATTGCCATCTTCATCTTTAATCTCTTCAGTCACACGATAGACCGCAAAAGTATCACCCACATTAAGTCCACCTTCCTGGCCGCCATCAATGTAGATTTGTGTCGGGCTTTTTACCTGTAAAACCTTTCCCGCGCCGGCGGCAGGAGCCAGGTTTGCAAGCTTGTCCTTCTGAGCGAGCACCTGCTGCGTCACTTGCTCAATCGCCGGACGCAACGCCTCGTGTGCAACACCTTCATCATAGTTTTGTTCAAAATCGAAACCTTTGATTCCGACACCGCCCATTTTCTTGTCCCCTTTGCCGGTTGCAACCAGGAGAATTTCACCGGTTGTCGTATCGATCATCCTCACATCCAGTTTCGATTCTGCTTTTGTAAACGATCCGCCAATACCACCAAACCCGGCTTTCGTTGTCTTGATACTAAAGGCGGTAATGGATCCGGTGAATAGCAATTGCACACCGAGCAACTTACCGATTTTCGGAGCCGTGGAGGGCGTCACCGCTCCAGACGCACCCAGTCCTTGTTCAGCCAAAACTGTTTGAAGTTGCTGTCTCTCAATTACACTGAACGCGCCCGATTGAACGAGCTGTGTTACAAATTCATCATTCGCAGCTTCTCCTAAACGATCACCCCACCAATGCCACGTGCTGTTATTCGCAAAATTCACAACAGCAATGCGGATTTTCTTGCCTGCAGCATCTGCTACCGAGGCACTCGCCAGAAGACCCATCATTACTAAAAGAATGGTTAAGCTGATAAACCGTTTCATGATATTCCCTCCCAAAAATTCTTTCTTTTAAACCGCCAAGACGCCAAGTCGCCAAGACAAGAAGAATATTCTTTTATTCTACCTTGGCGTTTTGGCACTTTGGCGGTTTTCTTCTTCTCAAAAATCAAACAAGACGGAAATTCCACCCGTAATTTCTGCGAAGGTAGCAGAATCCTCCTCCGCAAATTCGGGATCCATCCAATACACTCTACCATCCAGACGGAAAAAATACTCTTCGTGCAGACGGAATTTTAACCCGCCACCGGCATTCAATGCAAAATCGGTTTCCGATGGCGTCAGGAAACCAAAACGCGCCGTGTTGATGTCGAAATGAACGGCTCCAATTCCTGCAGTAACGTATGGTACCACGGAGCCCTGCGTAAAACGGTAAAGAATATTGCCTTGCAAGACGTATGTATCCACATCAAAAATTGCGTTTACATCAGAACCGCCAGAGACGTTTCCGCTGGCCAGAATGCTAGCTGGCGTAAAGCCGATTCCACCCTCCAATGCCAGATGTGGATGAAAATAATATGCATACCGAAAACCAACGGTGACATCATCATCAAAGACTGCTTCGATGTCCTCAAAAATGGGAGCCGGTCGAATAATGAAGCTATCGCCAAAAAAACCGCCCGCATACAAAGTGATTTCAGATTTTTGAGCAAAAAGAGGTGGGGCAGCCAGGAATAGGAGCAACGTAAAAACGAGAATGGGAACGCGGTTCACTTAGTGAGTTACCCTGTATTCGAGTCGATCCGTGGATGATTCCAAAAGTGTCAACCGGAACCCGGAAAACTTTGCTTTTGAAATTGAATCTGAAAGTTCCTGCGCATCCGTTTTGGCCACTAGGTTGATGTCGGCATCGCCATCCGAGAACTCACGAACAATCACCTCGGTTACGCCACGCAACTTTTCGAGGGCGACTTTCAAACGGTCCAGCTCGGTCTTTGTGATGTCGTGAATTTCCAGAGCAAGCGTGCGAGTGCCGCTCGATTCCTTTTCCCAGGTTTGCAAGATTCCACCGATGATGGCGTCCGCAACTTTGTCCGAAGCCTTTTTCATGCTTTCCTGCAACGCCATCACTTCATTGATATGAGCTGCAGTACCCTGACCGGATGCCTGTGCGATGATTTCACCCGTTCCGGACTTTACCGCCTGCACATTGATGGTTGTGCTCATGGAAAGCATGTCGGATCCGTAAATATTGCTTGCCGCGCGTGTAGAGATTGCCTGCCCGATAATTGCGATCTCTGCTCCGGTTTTTTTACCGATTCCGCCTGCAACTTGATAATTGCCCTGCCACGCAGCTTGCGCTTCCTTGCCGGAAACCGACTTGCGAAGCGAGCCGGGATCAACAACGTTGAATCCCTTCCCTTTTAGTCGCGCAATCACGACTGCTTCACTCTGAGAATTGCTCAGCGAATACACCTGTTCCCAGTAATTCGTTCGCAGGATGTTATCTTCAGCGATCATGACTACGACACGCGGATACTTCATGCGACGGTGAAGAAGTCCAATTGCTGCAAGATCGTTGTTCAGGTATCCGGAATCCACTTCCGCCTGTATTCGCACACGAAGCAAACCGCCATCGGCATTTTCAGAAATCACCTCGTACTTCTTGACGTAGCCGGCGGATTGCGAATAAATCCGATCGCTTAACAACTTGTAATCTTCAATACTCGTTTCCGATTCCACCATCGTGCCAACGGCCTGCTCGACAGCCCTGCGCAATGCGTCTTCGATGGCTTTGTCCCGTGCCGCAGCGCGATCCGAACCAAGATTCGCGACACCTTCTGAAACGACCGTCTTTGTGTCCTGGGCAAAGATCAGCCCCGTGAAAAGAAAGAGAATTCCGCAAAATAAGATTGTTTTTTTCAATTTGAGACTGTCTCCAGTAAAAGAATTACTATAGCAGAAAGGTTCAAGGGTTCAAAGGTTCAAGGGTGTCGATATTGGTGCGTTTCTTGGCTTTCCCCCTTGTGAAGGAGGGGAGTAAAGGGGAGGTTGGGAAACGTTCCAACTAAGACAACCTCCTCTTCAGTCTCCCCCTTTATAAGGGCGAGAAATACAGCGCCCCAACCTTCGGTTCAAGGGTTTTTTGAATCCAGAACTTTCCGGGGAATGATCCAGGACTCTTTTTTATGTTGCACGCGCAAAAAGTCTTTTTTCGCCAACAATTTTTCCAGCGATTCCTCGACACCGCCGTCGCACCAGGCAAACCAGTTCGGAATCCGTTTTTCACTGCTCAAGACAGAGCTTTGCAGAGTGGTCGCAAGGAGTTTCAGCCGCCCTCCCATTTCATCGATTTGATCGGCTTTCGTGCGCACACTTTTCGGCATGCAGTTTTCCCAGAAATCCAGGATCTCCGCGTGCGTATGAACTTTCGAGCTATCATCTTCTTTTCCCAGCACCACCAGATGATTTTGCAGGTCTCTTTTGGCCCGGTGGAACATTCGACCCTGTTCGGGAGTGGTAAATCTCAAAGCCTTCCGGAGAAGATCCGTGCGTGTGGGACCTTCCCGGTTTAAGAATGTCATGATTCTTCGAACTTCTCTGGACATCCGTTCCCCTTCTTCGGCTTTCTTGCGGTTCGCGCGCGCAAAAACAGTAACGTAGGGCCACAGATCCTGGTGAAGGACGGTGGACAGTTTAGAAAAGAACCGGCATTCTAAGAAATCCGGATGGACCATAATCTGCTCGCGCCATCGATAACAGTTTTCAGCGGGTTTCCCGTAGACGCGTTCCTGTCCGTTGGCTACACGCCCGATGATCGCATCCAGGAGATTCGGAAGCTCTGCCTTAGCATTCCATAGTACTACACCATGCTCACGTAAAAATGCTCCGGCTTCTGCAACGGATTTTAACCGCAGATCCAGTGATAAGCGATGAGATTTGCGCTTCCAGGTTTGCGCTTTTGTCAAAATCCTTTCAGGATTCATAAACAAGAAAAGTGTTATGAATCTTACTGCAACCGGCATCCATAGTTCAACTGCAAAATTGCGATAGAATTTAACGCAGAGTCGCGGAGTCGCAGGGAACGCAGAGAAAAGATTTTTTCCTTTTCTCTCTGCGTCTCTGCGTTAAAGAGAGCTATGGAAACTTTTATTGACGCACACGTACATGTCCAGCCGTGGAGGATGCTGAAGCCGCAGATCCTGGAACGGATGCGGAAGAGCCGCAAGGATCTCGACGTGATCGAACGCGTGATGGATTCGCCCGTTGAATTTCTCAAGCATATGGATGATCAGGGAGTAGAAAGGGCCGCTCTGATCAATTACGTCAGCCCGGACATTATGGGATTCACGGAAGAGGTAAATGAATTCATCTCGGATTTCTCCAAACAGGATCCATTCCGTTTGATAGCTTTCGGTTCGATCCATGCAGAACAAAAGACAGGACAGGAGAATCGCATCGATGAATTGCTTGGCAAGTTAAATCTTGCCGGAATAAAAATTCATCCATCGCATCAAACCGTATTCCCCAACGACTATTTGAATGGAAACGAGTCGCTCCGGTATCTTTATCAGCGCTGCGAGGAGAAAGGGGTTCCCGTAATGTTTCATACGGGAACTTCGATATTCGTCGGCGCGCGCAACCGTTTTGCGGACCCGATCTACCTCGACGATATTGCGGTCGATTTCCCGCGTCTGAAAATCATCCTCGCTCACGGTGGGCGTCCAATCTGGATGGATACTTGCATTTTCCTGGTTCGGCGTTTTCCAAATGTTTATATGGACATCTCAAGTATTCCTCCTTCAAAAGTGCTGGAATATTTTCCCCGGCTGGAAGAACTATCGGATAAAGTGCTTTTTGGCACAGACTGGCCCGCTCCCATGGTGCCAAGCATGCGCGACAACTACGAAAAATTCAGGGAATTGCCGCTATCCGATACTGCTCTCTTGAAGATCTGCAAACAAAACGCTATGAAGATCTTCTAAACAAAGTAGCGCGGGCGTCCCGCCTGCGGATTTCGCAGACGAGACGTCCGCGCTACTTCGCTTTAACACTTTTCCACAGTTCGAACCAGAGGATGCTGGCGACGCCTGCGGCAACACTCCAAAACAATTGAGCCGGGTCCGGAGTGGCAAAACGGAAGAGTTTGCTGAGAAACGGCACGTAGAGAGTTGATGCCAGAATCAAGAGCGCCAGTACGCTCACAATCCAGAGTGCCCGATTCTTCATCGCAAGAGCCGCGATCATGCTCCGCGAATGCGATCGATTGGTAAAAATCAAGCTAAGGTTGCCAATGATCAAAGTTGTAAACGCCATAGCGCGAGCAGTGTATTCCTGAATCCCGAGATTGAGCGCCCACCAGAATAAAATGAGAGTGATGACGAGAACACTGCCTCCCTGCAAGAAGCTAATCAAAAGCCGTTGTTTGCTCAATAGAGCTTCTCCCGGTTTGCGTGGCGGCCTTTTCATGACGTCCGTTTCTTCCGGTTCTGCTTCAAATGCAATCGAACAAGTTGGATCAATGATCAATTCTAAAAACACAATGTGAACCGGTGTGAGGATCAACGGCCAGTTGACGAGTAATGGAAAGAGCGCGACGCCGGCGATCGGAACATGGATTGCGGCAATGTAGGTCATCGCTTTTTGCAGATTGTCGAAAATGCGCCGCCCCATTCTGATAGCCGCAACGATTGACTCAAAATCGTCATTCAAAAGCACGAGCGCGGCTGCTTCACGAGCCACATCTGTGCCACGTTCTCCCATGGCTATGCCGATGTCCGCAGCCTTGAGCGCCGGCGCATCGTTCACTCCGTCTCCTGTCATCGCCACAATCTGTCCCGATTTTTTCAGCGACATCACGAGTCGAAGTTTTTGTTCAGGCACCACCCGCGCATAGATATTCACCCGTTGAATCTGATTTTCCAGTTCCGGATTCTCCTGTTTTTCTAGATCAGCTCCCGTTAAAATCGGATCCAGCGGCATCAGGTGGATTTGTTTTGCGATCGCGCGCGCCGTCCCTGCATAGTCTCCTGTGATCATCACAACACGAATACCTGCGTCGTAGCATTCCTGGATGGCATCGGGAACTGTGGGACGCACAGGATCCAAAAGGCCGGCCAATCCAACGAATTGAAAATCGAATCCTTCCTGGGTTTCCGGCCACTCCGAGCCTTTGTAGCTCGAGCGTGCAATTGCAAGAACGCGCAAACCTTCATCAGCCATACCGGCAACTCTCTTTTCCAATTTTTCCTTTTGTTCCTTCGAAAACCTGCACAATCGCGCGATCGCTTCCGGGGCACCTTTCGCAGCAACGATGTAGTCTTCATTCTGCGGCGATTTCCAAACGTGCGTCAGCGAAAGAAGCTCGGGCGAAAGCGAGTATTCATGAACCAGTTCCCAATCTCTATGAATATGGTCTGTTTCAGCAAGATAGTGATTTCCCAGTTGATGAAAAGCCTTTTCCATCGGATCAAACGGTTTCAGTTCACTCGCGAGAATGCTGTACTCTACAATTTCGTGAAACTTTTCCGGAAGCTCTTTCTTCGCCGGATCCACATCGAAGAACTCATCTCCGGCTGACAGTTTCTTTACGACCATTTTGTTGAAAGTGAGAGTTCCGGTTTTGTCCACGCATAAAACCGTTGCCGCGCCCAGGTTTTCCACCGCAGGAATTTTCCGCGTCAGCACGTGTTTTTGAGAAATTCTCCACGCACCTAGCGCAAGGAAAACAGTCAGCACAACAGGAAATTCTTCCGGAAGCAAAGACATCGAAATCGTGATGCCGGCCAGCAAGCCATTCAACCACCCGCTTCGAAAAAAACCGTGAAGCAAAACGACGAGAGCAGAAATGCTTAGCCCGACAACGGCCAGAACGCGAACAATCCTTCTGGTCTCTTTTTGCAGAGCGGACGGTTCGCTCTCAACGCTCTCCAGAGCTCTGCCGATTTTCCCCATTTCCGTTAGCATTCCGGTTGCATGCACTTTTGCAGTCCCCTGTCCTTGTACGACCAGGGTTCCGGAGTAAACAAAGGGAAGGTCATCGCCGCCCGGTCTTCCGAATTCAGTCTTCTCATCCCAGTTTGATTTCCGAACCGGAACGGACTCACCCGTAAGCAATGATTCATCCACAGAAAGATCGTGGGCCGCAAGCACGAAAGCGTCTGCGGGTACACGATCACCTTCTTTCAACAGGATGATGTCTCCGGGCACAACTTCTCTCCCTGCGATCCGTTTCTCCTGTGCATCCCGAATCACAAGCGCGCGAGGACTGGACAGATCCCGCAAGGTTTCGAGCGCTCTCTCCGTTTTCCGTTCCTGATAAAAAGTGATGCCAAGAATGACAAAAACAGATGCCAGCAGCAGGATCGCTTCACTGAAATCTCCAAGAATCAAATAAATGATGCCGCCCGCAACCAGCAGCAGGAACATCGGCTCACTGACGACTTCCAGAATGATCTGATGCAAACCTTTCGGTTTGGCTGAAGGAAGCTCGTTATACCCTGCTTCCTTCAGTTGATCCGCTGCTTCTTTTTCTGTGAGACCATCATAGGTAGAGTCCATAAGTTGTTCTGACAAATGTATACAAAAAATATTCAATTTCAGCTATTCTTAATGACCTTATGCGTGTCAGTCGAAACATTTTTAGAGAATATGATGTGCGAGGCCTGGTGGATTCCGAACTCACCGATGAAGTGGTGCTGGCTTTTGGAAAAGCCTTCGGAACCTATGCTAAGAGACTCAACAGGAGAACGCTCGCGGTAGGTCGAGACGTTCGCCCAAGCGCAGATCATTTCAACGAAATTCTAACGAGAGGCTTGTTGTCCACAGGTTGTGATGTCGTGGATATCGGTGTGTTGGCGACTCCACTCCTTTATTTTTCGCTCTTTCAGCTGCCAGTGGATGGCGGCGTCATGATCACCGCCAGTCACAATCCATCCGAATTCAATGGTTTTAAATTGTGCATCGGCCGCGAAACCATTTACGGTCAGGAGATTCAGAAAATTCGTTCGCTGATGGAGAGTGATGATTTTATTTCCGGTAAGGGCACTGCGAGTGCAGTGGATGACATCATTGAGCGGTACAAGGATTTCGTCAGGAAAAGTATCAAGATTGATTCTCCGGTAAGTTGCGTTGTGGATGCCGGTAATGGAACGGCCGCGCTGGTAGTTCCTGATCTAATCCGTTCGCTAGGTTGCGAAGTGAGCGAGCTCTACTGCACGCCGGATGGGACTTTCCCGAATCATCATCCCGATCCGACTATTGAAGAGAATTTGAAGGATTTGATCGAAACAGTAAAGCGTGAAAAAGCGCAAGTCGGACTCGCATTTGATGGTGATTCCGATCGCCTTGGAGTGGTCGATGAGAAGGGGCAAATTTTATGGGGAGATCAGCTGCTTTTGATTTTTGCGCGCGATACTCTCAAACGCCGCAAGGAAGGAACCATCATCTACGAAGTGAAATGCTCCAAAGTGCTGGAACCGGAAATCCGAAAATCGGGGGGCACGCCGCTCATGTGGAAAGCCGGTCATTCATTGATCAAAGGGAAGATGAAAGAGACCGGAGCGGTTCTGGCGGGCGAAATGAGCGGCCACCTGTTTTTTGCTGATGAATACTACGGTTATGACGATGCCATTTATGCGGCTACCCGCATGCTGCGGATTCTGTCAGAAACCAAAATGCCTTTATCTGAATTCCTGAAAGATGTGCCCAGGACATATACGACTCCTGAGATTCGCGTGGATTGTCCGGATGAATCGAAATTCCGGGTTGTGGAAGCGGTCAAAGAACATTATCAAAAGACGCATCCAATCATTGACGTCGATGGTGTGCGAGTGAACTTTGGTGACGGCTGGGGGCTGGTACGCGCATCCAACACACAGCCTGCGCTGGTCCTGCGCTTCGAAGCGGATACTCCGGCGCGGTTAAAGGAAATCCGTGACCAAGTGGAGTCCGTGGTGCGCCAAAAACTCTAGAATTTTAAGAGCTAATCCAGCCACCGCCGAGAAGTAAATCATCCTGATAGAACACGGCGGCCTGGCCTGGAGTGATGGCGCGCTGGTCCTGATCAAACTGCACAACATACCCGGAGTTCGCGGGAGTGACATTTGCAGGACTCTCTTCATGCTTATACCGGATCCGCACATTTGCGCGAATCTTGTCCTGGGGGGCTTCCATGCTGATCCAATTGACCCGGTCCACTCTCATGGAGTCTGTCATCAATTCTTCATTCGAACCGATTCGTACTACATTATTCGTATGATCGAGTGCAATCACATACTGTGGGACTCCCGCAGCCACGCCCAGGTGCCGCCTCTGACCAATCGTGAAATGGTGCACGCCTTCGTGCGATGCCACCACATTTCCCCCTGCGTCTATCATGGAGCCTTCGCGCGCAATGTTTGGAATTCGCTTTTGAATGAAAACGCCCTGGGGTTCCCCCTGCAAGAAACAGAGTTGCTGGCTTTCCGGCTTTTGCGCGACTGGCAAGTTGTGCCTGCGCGCAAGCTCACGAACTTCCGTCTTCGTCAGATCACCCAGTGGAAACATGGCGCGGGACAACTGCTGCTGCGTTAGATTAAACAGGAAATAGGACTGGTCCTTGTTCAGATCTTTTGCCTTTCGGATCTGGTAACGTCCGGTTTTCTGATTCAGTTCGACGCGAGCGTAGTGACCGGTTGCGACATGCAAAGCACGCAGTTTATCGGCCACTCGAACAAGCTCCGTAAACTTCAACCCGCTGTTGCAATTGACGCAAGGGGAAGGAGTCCTGCCGGTGATGTAGTCGTCCATGAAAGGCTGAACCACCTGCCGGTAAAATTCATGCTGCAAATTAATTGCATAATAAGGGATCTGCAAATGATGAGCGACACGGCGGGCATCTTCGATGTCTTCTGAAGCGCAGCAGCGTCCGGCATGACGCGACTTGCGGGCAGAGTAATCCCATAAGTGCATCGTCATTCCAACGATATCGTAACCCTGCTCCTTCAGCAAAGCCGCGGTTACGGCGCTGTCAACGCCGCCGCTCATAGCAACGAGAATTCTGTTCATGTTTTTAACGCAAAGACGCCAAGGCGCAAAGAAGTATTATTTATTCGACGTCCGTGATGATCAGCATGAAGATGGTTGTGCCGATCCGGAATTCCTGCTGATTCTCCAGAGTCATAGTTGTGATCCGTTGTTCGTTTACAAATGTGCCATTGGTGCTGCTAAGATCGCGCAAAATCACACGGTCTCCCATTACATCGAGACGCGCGTGCTGCCGCGAAGCTTCAAGATCCTTGACAATGATGTCTGCATCACTGCGACCAACCACCATTTTTGGTTTTGTTATCGCAAAAATTTCACCCGCATTAAAGCCCTGAATCACCGCTAAAGAAAATCTCCGGGACTCCGGCATCTTCAGGTAATCATCATGATCACCGGCCATAGCTTCCGCTATCGCCGATTCGCGATTCACCTGCGCTGTGCGGGGCCCCTGCATTTCCTCTTCGCTCATCGGTTGTGTCACCAGTGCCGGTCTAGCGGCAGCAGGAGCTTTCTTCCGTTGCTGCGCCGAAGAATGGGTCTGCTCCAACGGATCAACATCCGGGAAGGGCCTCTTAGCCTCAGTGATCGGGTTAAATACTTCGATGACCGTCTTGCATTTGGGACATCTTACTTTCTTACTGATGACACCTTCCAGCTTGGTTTCATCGTACTTATATTTCGTCCCGCAAGACGTACACGAAATGATCATAAACCCACACCCCCTCCTTCCAGACCTTGAATTACGCGAAGAAGCACATCAATCTCTTCGGGCTTTGTAAATTTTCCCAAGCTTACACGGATCACACTACGTGCAATGACGTCATTATACCCTAAAGCTGAAATTACATGAGATGGTTCGATCACTCCTGCGGAACACGCGGAACCGTTACTCACCGCAATCCCTTCCAGATCAAATGCCATCACCAGGGATTCACCCGGCCAATTCGGCGCATAAAAATTCACCGTATTCGGCAAACGGGGAGCATCTTCACAAAGTATTTTCATCGAAGTTCGCGCGAGTCCTGCTTCTAATCTCTGCCGTAAAGGCAAGAGCTCCGGTAGACCTTCCTCCACCAAAATCTTCGCAGCAAACCCGAGCGCATGAATCCCTGCAACATTTTCGGTTCCCGCCCGCAATCCTTTTTCATGGCTGCCACCCCTTATCTGAGGTGTTAAGGAAATCGATTCACTGAAATAAAGTGCGCCCACTCCCTTTGGCCCGTAAATTTTATGCGCGGAAATGCTCAACAGGTCGCATCCGAGAGCTTCCACATCCACAGGTATTTTCCCAACCGCCTGAACTGCATCAGTATGAACCGGGATTCCACGCGCTCTGGCCAGCGAGCATATTTGTTGAACCGGCTGGATCGTACCGATTTCATTATTTGCAAGCATGATCGTGATCAAGATCGTGTCTTCGCGCATTGCGACCGCGACATCGTTGGAATCAATGACGCCATTTGAGCGGGGATGTACATAAGTAATTTCATATCCTTCGCGCGCCAGTTCCCCGCATACATTCTTAACCGAGGAATGCTCGATCGCAGAAGTGATGATGTGCTTACCACGGTCTTGATTCGCACGAGCAGTGCCCATGATTGCAAGATTGTTCGCTTCGGTTCCACCGGACGTAAACAAGATTTGCCTGTGATTACAGTTGAGAAGACGGCCCACATGGACGCGAGCTTCATCCACCAGAGCACGGGATTCCCTGCCTTCTGCATGCACGCTGGATGGATTCCCAAACACATTCATTTTCTCCGCCATCTCGCGAGCGATACGCGGATCGAGCGGAGTCGAAGCGTTGTAATCGAGATAAATTCTGGGCTTCATGATATTAAACGTGCACAAAGAATCCCCCTCCTTATGAAGGAGGGGGTAAGGAGGAGGTTGGGAGTTGATTTTGTCTCCAACCCTCTCCTAGCTCCTCCCTTCATAAGGGAGGGGAATCGATGTTCATTGCATTGCAGATAATAATCGTTGCACTTGTCGTGGTCAACCGAAACTGTTATCATAACGCTTATTTCTCCACAGGGCTAACCCTCAATGATTGTAATACTTAAGAAGGATATTACTGCCGCAGAAACGGAGCAACTAACGCAAAAATTGCGTGACCTGGGCTGTGAGTTTCAGGTGATTTGGAATGGGGAACCAATCCTCCGCATTTACAGCAAGCAGACGCTCCTTTCCAAAGATTTCTTCTTGAGCCAACCCGGTGTGCTGGACGTCTTTCGCATCACTCCCCCTTATGAACTCGTGAAACGCGATCCATCCACGCAGGAGGCAATTATCACGGTCGGGGATATTGTGATTCGGGAGAAACATTTTGTAATGATTGCGGGGCCTTGCGCCGTGGAGTCGGAGGAACAAATTACTGGGATTGCAAGGCAGCTTTCACGCGCCGGCGTTCAATTTCTACGCGGCGGAGCCTTCAAGCCTCGCACTTCCCCTTATGCTTTTCAGGGTCTGGAAGAAGAAGGATTGCGTTTTATTCGCAAGGCGGCGGATCAGTTTCGCATGAAAGTCGTTACAGAAGCAGTCTCCTCCGGTCACGTTCCGGTTGTCGCCGAATACGCGGACGTGATTCAAATCGGGACTCGCAACATGCAAAATTTTCAGTTGCTGAAGACCGCAGGAAAACAATCGAAACCGGTACTTTTGAAGAGAGGAATGAATGCTACGCTCGATGAATTCTTGTTAGCAGCCGAGTATATTCTCCAGGCAGGCAATTCTCAGGTCATCCTTTGCGAGCGTGGAATTAGGACTTTCGAAAAAGCGACCCGCAATACGCTGGATATCAGCGCAGTGCCGTTGATTCAGCAACTATCCCACTTGCCGATTTTCGTCGATCCGAGTCATGCTTCGGGAAAACGAAGTTTGATTCTGCCCCTTTCCCGCGCTTCCCTGGCCGCAGGCGCAGATGGACTTTTGATTGAAGTACATCATCAGGCGGAGGCGGCAAAAAGCGATGGACCGCAGAGCATCGATTTTCAAGCGTTTGAAGAGCTCCAGAAAACGCTGCGTGAAATGGCTCCTTTGCTTGGCAAAACTCTTCTGTAGAGCAATGAAGATACAAGTTGGACACAGCCCGGATGCGGATGACGCTTTCATGTTTTATGCGTTGGCTCACGATAAGCTGAACACCGGGAGCCTGGAATTCCAGCACATCCTTCGCGACATTGAAACTTTGAACCGGTGGGCACTTGAAAAGAAGCTCGAAGTGACTGCGCTGTCCGTTCATGCTTACGCGCACGTCGCTTCGGAGTATGCCTTGCTGCGGCATGGCGCAAGCATCGGCGAAAAGTATGGTCCGATCGTTGTATCGCGCGAGCAGCTTTCGCTTGAACAACTGCGCGCGAAGAAGATCGCAATCCCGGGAGAATTGACCACGGCATTTCTCGCTCTTCAACTCTGCTTAGGAGGTTTTCAATACGAAATCGTTCCGTTTGACAAAATCTTCGATGCAGTGCAAACGGGGAATGCAGATGCGGGACTCATCATCCACGAAGGCCAATTAACCTACTCGAAACTTGGCTTTGCAAAAGTTCTCGATCTGGGACGTTGGTGGTACGACAAAACCTCCCTTCCTTTGCCACTCGGTGTGAACGGAGTGCGCAAAGATCTGGGAAGTGAATTATGCCGGCAGATTTCGGATTACATGAAGCAAAGCATCGATTTCGGACTCGAGCATCGTGAAGAAGCTATGAAGTACGCGATCAAATACGCAAGAAATACCGAGCTAAAGCTTGCCGACCGCTTTGTAGGAATGTATGTGAATCATTTCACGCGCGATCTGGGAGACAGAGGAACGGAAGCCATACGCAAACTGCTCACGGAAGGCCATTCTCAGGGTTTGATTCCCGCTCCTAACATCGAGATTATTTGAACAAAGTAGCGCGGACGTCTCGTCTGCGAAGCTTTCGCCGGCGGGATGCCCGCGCTACTTAGCTAATTCAATCCAAGTTTCTTCCTATAGGGCGCGTCCGCAACATTATGCTTGTTCCAGTAATCCAAAAGGATACTGTGTGTTTTCACCGCGCGAGTTGTAAGCATCGCGGCGTTTGGACCAAAACCGCCCGGCGTCTTTTCTTCCCACGATTGAATAGCATGCGGAAAAGCTGCGTCATACCGGATGGTAAGCGTCCTCTTGAGATTCTTGTACTGCACAGTATAGGTTTCCAGCTTTCCATCCCGTTCGCGCTGCGCAGTGGCCGGCTCCACCTTCAGATCGACATGGCCTAGTCTGACGAATTGAAGAGCAGGAATCAGTTCAACGTCGCCCACCGGCAAAGTCTCCGGCGCAAGACGAATGCGGGTCCAGATCTCATCCTCCAACCAGGTTCCTTTCAATGACAGATTTTGATCGGCTTCCTCTTGAAAATAGGAGCGCATCAAGGCCTGATAACCGTTGTTCCTAAAATTCAACTGGCTATACGTATGTCCGCACCATTCCTGTGTGGAAGAAGTTACTTTGAGAGTCCGTTGCTTTTGATAATCAACCGGCGAAAAAACGGAGGTCATCAATGAATAGGGATAAATTCCCGTATAGAATTTTTTCGTCAGATTCAATTTCAAAACAGAGATTGCGGAAGAAGATTTTCCTGAATCCAGCTTCACCTGTTTGTCTGTTAGGAAGGGCTCGGTCACAAAAATCAATACGGCATCACCTTTGTGGATTTCGCCGTAACGGGCCTGTTCCAGGTTGTACCTGGTCAACTCCCCTTTCCCCTGATACCAGTACTTTCGAAAATCATCCGTGGCGGGATTGCCCGCCAGCGGCAAAAATAGAAGAAGAATCAGCGCTGCCTTTTTCATAATATCTCCTTAAAAGTCCCAATATTAGCTTTAAATATTGAAATCGCAATAAAATACGTTTAAGATGAATGCCTTTTGTCAGGCATCGAATGATGAAGAAACTCTTGATTTTTGCCCTGGTAGCGCTCGCAATTGGTATTCTGGTTCACGTTTATTTTTCCTATCGTAGTTACAACATAATCCTGATCACAATTGACACGCAACGGCCCGACTACCTGAGCTGTTACAATCCGGAAGCGGCGCCGACACCTAATATCGACAACATTGCGCGCCAGGGAATCCAGTT
>JAKEFK010000171.1 GCA_022616075.1 bacterium | reverse complement strand
GCAAATGAGGGACACACCTGGGGAAGCTGGCGTAACCGCGCTGACTGGTTGTTCGCAGACTTGTTTAAATAAGCAAAGTAGCGCGGACGTCTCGTCTGCGACCCCTTCGCAGGCGTGACGCCCGCGCTACTTTGTTTACCTACCTCTTCCAATACAGTTCGTCCGCGTTCCACAGAGTTCGATGACGAGCGACCGCCGGCTGGAGATTGCCGATGGAGTTTTTCGCGGAAACGTGCAGGGATTGCGTTGCGGTAAAAATAATCGGCTGCTGATCGGCAAGAATCTGTTGAACTTCATCGTAATACAACCTTCTTTTCTGATAATCGAACGTCGTAAGTTGAAGGTTCATAAGTTGATCAATTCTTTTTTCCCATTCCGTAGCTGCTTTCTTTTGTTGGGGCCACCAGAAATGCATCGTGCCGCTACTTAACCAGATGTTCATGCCGGCCGCGGGGTCCACATCATCGTGACTCAAACTCAGGAGAACGGCGTCATAATCGAAGCTGGATGTTACCCGCTCCACAAGAGTTCCAAAATCTAGCGGGATGTAAGTTACATCGATGCCGAGTTTTTTGAGATCACTGACGATGAAGGAGCATTGTGTGTTGCGGCTTGTGTTGCCGGCGTTGGTATTTAGAGTGAAACGAACCGCATTTCCGCTCCTGTCAAAGAGGTGATCTTCTTTTTGCGTAAAACCGGATGATTTCAACAGCTCCTTTGCTTTCTCCAGATTGTAAGGGTACGTGGCTATCTTGTCGCAATACCATAGATGGTTTGCCGGCGATTCTGCTCCGTATACAGTCGAGCCTTGTCCGTACATGGCATTTTGCGTGATCGCTTTGCGGTCGATTGCATGAGAAATGGCGCGGCGAAAATTTACGTCACCAAACCAGGATCGCTTAACAGGATCCGCGTAGAATTCGCCATTTTTCGGATTTCGGTCCCCATTCTGATTGAAAAACAGCTGCTCATTTTCGAACGAAGGTCCCAGAGGAATTACTTCTAATTGTGTAGTAGATTTTCTTTTTCGCAGTTCTTCCACATCCTGGGGCCTGATGCTCTGATAGGTGTCTATTTCTCCGTTTTGCATGCGCAGCAACAGTTGATCCTGGTCGCGTACAATCAGAAATGTAATTTCATCCAGGTAGGGAAGGCGTTTGCCCTTGGAATCTTTTTTCCAGTAATGCGAGTTCCGGATCAAGGTCATTTTTTCACCCGGCCGGTACTCTTTCAAACGAAAAGCTCCCATGGATACGTAGTCCCGCGGGTCCATATTTATCTGCATCGCCTCGGCAAATTTCCCCTGTTGATAGACGTTTTGCCATTTATGCCGGGGAAGAATCGGAACCGTGCCGCCATCGATGAAACGCAAAAAGGGTCCGTAAGTGGAAGGCAATTGCGCGGTCACCGTAAATTCGTCTTTGCGGATCCACGCAATTTTTTTTCCATCGATAGTCAGAACATCCTGGGCGCCGGAAGGAATGTTCGAATCGTTGACGATTTGCATCGTAAACAAGACATCGTCTGCAGTAAAAGGTTTCCCATCGGACCAGTTGAGTTTTTGACGCAAATGAAAAGTCCAGGTTAAGTGATCCTTGCTGATGTCCCAGGATTTCGCGAGTGCGGGCTCCGGCTGCTGAGTTTTCAGGTTCAAACGTGTCAGGCCTGCGCCCATGATTTGATTGAGCGCCTGTGCATCCGCTTCAAAAGCCACAATCGGATTGAAAGTTTCCGGCTCGCTGGTGGTTGCCGTCACGATTCTTCCACCTCTTGTTCCATTCAAAGGAACTGTCAGGGCGTCATCAGATAGCGGATAGGGATCTTCCGAAACAGTTTTTGTTTGTAATTGGTTTTGATTGCACGAAAAGAGAGTTAGTAAGGCTAGAAAAAAGAGTGCCGCGAATCCCCTGAACATGTGGTGCGTATTTTACCCCAATAATCGTAGATCGTAATCGTAATCGTAATCGTAATCATGATCGTGATCGTAAATCATAATCTCGAATTCCGATCACTTTCAGGAAAAGTACAATAGAACGTTGTTCCGGCGCCTCTCTCCGTATAATATCCGACGCGCCCTCCCATTTTTTCGATGATCGCTTTGCTGATGCTGAGTCCCAGTCCTGTTCCCTTTACCTTGGAGACCGCGTCATAGTCCGACTGAGCGAACTTTTCGAAAACTTGGTTTCTAAATTCTTCGGGAATGCCAGGTCCCCGGTCTGTCACTCGAACATGAACCTGGCCGGCCTTACGTAAAACAGAAACCAGAACCTTCTCTCCGGCAGGGGAATGCTTCGCTGCGTTGGACAGAAGATTTGTGATCACCTGGATTAGACGGTCCTGGTCCGCATTGATGTAAACGCTAGGGGAGCCTGTTTCCATTTTCAGTTCTACATCGAATTTATCTGCGAAGGACCGCACACCATCAATTGCTTCTTCGATAACTGGAATCAGATCAAACCATTGATAGAGAAAACGCATTTTTCCAGATTCAATCTTATCCAGGTCCAAAAGATCATCGATCAACCGCAACATCCGTTTAGCGCTTTTCACTGCAACACGAACAGACTTAAGACATTGTTCAATATTTCCCTGAAGTAGTTTTTCATCCTGGAATTCAAGTGATCCAAGAACGGCTGTCAATGGAGTTCGGAGCTCATGCGAAACAATCGAAAGGACCTCCTGTTTTTTTCGTTCTGCAAGGACTCTTTCCGTTATATCTTCCAGCGTGCCTTCATAGAAATGCAGATTGCCAGTGATATCATGCACCACATTTGCGTTTTCGCGAATGAAGATAGAGGTTCCATCCTTTCGTTTCCAAACGGATTCCAGCCCATGAATCGAACCTTCCGTTTCGAGACGCAACCGAAATTCGGAGCGTGAATATTCGGCCTCGAAATGTCCTGTCTCCAGGTTTCGTTGAATCATTTCATCGCGTGATGAATAGCCGAGCATTCGAAGCAGAGCCGGATTTACATCCAGAATCCTTCCGTCCCGAGTTGTGCGATAAACTCCGATCGGCAGGTTTTCAAATAAAGTCCGGTATCGATGTTCGCTTTCTCGTAATGCTTTTTCTCCGCGTGCATGCAAGGTAATATCGCGAAATACAGCTACTCCGCCGCGAAGCTGCCCCTTCCAATCGAATATCGGCCTGGCATCACAGGCGATCAAAACACCTTCCGGCAGATTCGCGTGACGGATAAAAAGCTGCACATCATCCACGGAGTGACCTTGAATCGCGCGCGCCAACGGCAGGTTTCCGGATGGATAAGGGGTGAGTTCATCCGGATAGAAAACACCATAATGTTCAGACCACTGCTCCGGAGTTGTCTGGCTCAAGTCCTGTTGTAGTATCTTTTTTGCCACCTTATTGAACAGAACCAGTTCACCCTCTTTGTTTGCGACAACAACTCCATCGCTCATGCTTTCGATGATGTGAGGAAGAAGAACCGCCTCTTTCTGGACCGCATCTTCCGAGGATAGTAAATCCTGGAGGATACGTTGAAGGCCGGAATGCACATCGGAATTTTCCGGAATATGCTCGTCTGTCATGGCGTATTTTTGCTTTTTGATTGGTTGATTCGTTCTTCAGCGGCTTTCAAAAGAGAAATTAATCGTAAATCGGTCCCCTTTTCCGCTATAGAGAGTGCGGTGGAGCCATCACTATTTCGAATCGTGGGATCGGAGCCCTGGTCCAGCAAGAATTCAATTGCTTGAGAGTGACGGTTTATGGTTGCAAGAAGGAGGGCAGTGTTGTTGCCGGGATAGGTGATTCCGAAATGAATTTTTGTTTCGGTTCGCGCGTTCAAATCAGCTCCAGCTTTAACAAGGACCTTCAGGATTTCTGTGTGCCCGTTTTCCGCTGCCCGCATCAGAGCTGTTTTGGTGAAGACTTTGTCTTTTGCATTTACATCCACTCCAGCATCCAGCAGAACCTTTACTGTCTTATGGGAACCCTTTTCTGCGGCGACCATCAATGGAGTGATTCCTAACTCATTTTGTCGATTTGCAGGAATACCGGATTGTATTAGAAGTTTTACGATTTTAGAGTCATCCCTGTTGATTCTTTCAAAGAAAGTTGTTTCATCTCGCTTGATGCCGAGCCTCTGTAACATTTGTTTCGCTGCTTCTTCAGAAGCGAAAACCGGAGCGATAAACTGTAACAGTATCAGTAGAAGAATCCCCCCGTAATGTCGCACCATATCAATTGCTGTAGAGCAAAAGCTATGCCCGGGAATGGAATGAGTTGTTCCGTCGGTTCTCATTTTGCTTTGTCGCAAGTATCATGAGACGGGTGAGAATTTGAGACGTTTGAGATGTTCAAAACAACAGTGCGTCGACGCATGACTGATTGGCATATCCTTTGCTGACTGCGGGCGTGACGCCCGCGAGACTGTCCAAAAAGTCAAGAATTGCCGCGAGTTAGTGGGAGCGCGGGCATCCCTACCCGCAATGAACTCGTCGAGCTACAATGTTTTTGCGGACTGGAAGTCCGCGCTCCAACTGACTTTTTGGACTGTCTCCCGCAGTATGTATGTTAATTAAGGATCAAACTGAAATACTTGCAAAAGTTGGACTTTTTAAAGGATTGAATAGGGCCGATTTGCGCCGGATCGCCATTCTGGTAAGGCTGCAATTCTACAAGCAGGGAAAACAGGTACTTGCGGAAGGTTCGACCGGGCATTCCATTTACCTGGTGAAATCGGGAGAACTCACAGTCAGTCATTTTGTGAGAGGGATCCGGCGCGAGCTTGCGAGATTTGGACCGGGCGAGCACTTTGGCGAAATCTCCTTTATCGATGGAAAACCGCGTTCGGCTACCATACATGCCATTCATGATTCCGAACTATACGTTTTGTCAAGGCGCGCTTTTGACCTGCTATTGAACAAGAATCCAAAGTTGAAGATAAAGCTTCAAAAGGCGTTACTGCTGGAGCTCTGCGATAAGCTGCGCTCTCGGGTGAATTCCCTTGATTTTGAGCTCACGGATCTTCTTCCGGTTTCTATTTTTGAAATCAATCAAAAAGGAAATATTACTTTTGCTAACCGCAATGGACTGAGAAACTTTGGCTACTCTGAAAAAGATTTCGACAAGGGACTCCACTTTTCAAGATTACTTCAGTCCGATAAGAAAGGTCTTTTGAAAAAAATATTTTCCTCGCGCGTCAAAGAGTGTAAGTGTATTCGCAAGGACCGATCTATGTTTCCAGCGATTGTTCAAGTGGATCCCATTTTTCAAAGAGGAAAGAGAGCAGGGTATCGGACCACACTGATTGATATTACTGAACGAAAACGGATTGAAGAAGAACTTCGCAATGCGCGGGATGAATTGGAAAAGCGAGTAAAAGAACGAACGGCCGAACTACAAAAGAGCGAGGAGCGGTACGCCCTCTCCATTCGTGGGGCAAATGATGGATTGTGGGACTGGGACCTTCTAACCAATGAACTTCATTATTCGCCGCGATCTAAATCTATTCTGGGAATTCCTCCACAGGAAAAGGCCGTCGATTCATCCTGCTGGATGAAACGCGTTCATCCGGAAGATACTCAACAGGTAAAGGGAGCAATCGATCATCACATTCGCGGACTCACGCCGAATCTGCAGATAGAGTTTCGCGTGATCACAAAGGATGGATCCTGCAAATGGGTTCTTTGCCGCGGACTGGCGGTGCGAAACTCAAAGGGAGACGCTTACAGGATGGCCGGTTCGCATTCCGACATCACAGAGCGAAAGCACCTGGAACAGCAGCTGATTCAGAATGCTTTTTATGATTCCTTAACGAGTCTTCCGAACCGAGCCCTGTTCATGGATCGTCTTCAACTGGCATTAGAACGTTCCCGGAAACGGCATCATCCACTATTTGCAGTGGTTTGTTTGGACCTCGACCGCTTTAAGAATATCAACGACAGCATGGGACATATGGCCGGTGATAAATTGCTTGTATACGTTTCGCAAAGGCTGAATGCGAGTGTAAGACCGGGTGATACTGTTGCCAGGATGGGAGGTGACGAGTTCGTCATTCTCCTGGAAGATTTGAAGGATCCCGGTGATGCAATTCGCGTGGTTTTAAGAATTCTGAATGCGTTTTCGTTGCCCTTCCAATTGCAGAAGAAGAGTATCTTCATAACCGCGAGTCTGGGGATTGCGTTGAGTGGCCGAGAAAAGCCCTATGAACGATCTGAAAATGTTTTGAGGGATGCAGACATCGCGATGTACAGAGCGAAAGACAAAGGAAAAGCTACTTATGAGATTTTCGATGATGCCATGCACGCTAGGGCTCGCCATGCAATGCAGGTTGAAATGGATATGCGTTCAGGTCTCGCCAGAAACGAATACAAACTGAAGTATCAGCCCATCGTCTGCCTGGCTACAGGAAGGATCAGTGGTTTTGAGGCTCTGTGCAGATGGCAACATCCTTCGCGGGGAATCGTAATGCCGGACGAGTTTATCCCGGCAGCTGAGGAAACAGGTCTGATCATTCCGATTGGCCAGGAAGTTTTGCGGCTTGCCTGCAAACAGATCTCGGCATGGAACAAGCAGTTTGATTCTCATCCGCCACTCTTCATGAGTGTAAACGTTTCCGGCAGACAACTGTTCGAATCGGATTTCGTGGATCACGTAGATGAAGTTCTTCGCGAAACAAGATTGAATCCCGAGTTTCTAAAACTGGAAATTACAGAGAGTGTAATGATTGAAAACATGGAACCGGCAATCCTCTTATTGAATCGATTAAAAGAAAAAGGAATTCACCTGAACCTTGATGATTTTGGAACCGGTTATTCTTCTTTAAGCACACTTCATCGATTCCCCATTGATACATTAAAAGTGGATTGTTCCTTCGTTCAGGGGATGGTTCGTCATCCCGAGAAGATGCAGATAGTCAGCACCGTGATTGCACTCGCCAGAAATCTCGAAATGTCTGTTGTAGCGGAAGGAGTAGAAGGATCCAGGGAGCTTGCGCAGCTGCGGAACCTTCAATGTGATTACGCCCAGGGTTTTCATTTCGCTGAGGCTCTTAGCTCTGAGGATGCCACGGAGATGATTCGGAAACGCCCTCAGTGGTAAAGTAAATGTCTGTCGAATGGAATCCAGCAAGTGAAGGAACTAAGTCTATTAAGAAAGACCCGGCTATTTAAAGCTCTTACCCAAAAAGAAATCCTTCAAATCTCAAAAATCCTCCGTCTCAAAACCTTCAAAAAAGGGAAGACGATTTTAAAAGAAGGCGGCAATGAAGGGTCTCTGTACATCGTTAAGAAGGGAGAATTAAAGGTCAGTCATCTCATTCGTGGAAGACGCAGGGACCTGGGGACGTTCCGCGCCGGCGACCATTTTGGTGAAATTTCATTCATAGACCGGAAACCTCGCTCCGCGACCGTACATACGTCCGAAGAATCCGAACTGTGGGTGATGAACCGTAAGCATTTTGATACGCTGCTTAAAAAGGATTCAGGTTTGCAAATCAAAATTCTGGAGTCCCTTCTTGAAGATCTTTGCAACAAGCTGCGGGACAGAAAATTCTCTCTCGATTTCGAATTGAGCGATCTATTGCCGATTGCGGTCTTTGAAATAGACAGGAAGGGCAATATTACTTTTGCCAACCGGAACGGGCTGGATTGTTTTGGATATTCTGAAACAGACTTTGAAGAAGGGTTAACACTGTTCGAGATGCTTTCTCAAAAGGATCGATTCAGAGCCAGGCAGTTTTTGAAAAACATCTATAGTTCCAATCAACGGGGCATCGATGAATTTTCAGCCCTATCCAAAGAGGGCCGGTCTTTTCCGGTTTTATTTCATGCCGAGCGCCTGACTTCGGAAGAGGAAGTGATCGGTGTGCGTACCACCCTGCTTGATATTACAGACAGGAAACAAGCAGAAAGTGCTCTGAAGGAAAGCCAGGAAAGTCATCGAACCATCATGGAGTCCGCCTCTGATGCAATCATTACTATTGATGAAAAGAGCAAGATTCATTTTGCAAATCCTGCTGTTGAGGAAATCTTCGGGTATAAACCGGAAAAGATCATCGGAAAACCTTTAACGATTCTGATGCCTGCTCCGCTTCGGAAGCTGCATAAAAAGTCGCTGCATCGATATATCTCTACCGGAGAAAAGAATATTCCGTGGCATGGTGTCGAGCTCACCGGGCGTCATTCCGATGGTCACGAAATAACGCTGGAGATTTCATTTGCGGAATTCGTGGAAAGAGGAAAGCGGTTTTTTACCGGTTTTATCCGGGACATTCGAGAAAGGAAGAAGACGGAGCAGGGACTCCGCCAGCTGAAAAAAGCGGTGCAAAACATGCGAATTGGAGTCACCATTTCCGATACGAAAGGCAAAATTCTTTACACCAATCCTGCAGAAGCGCGGATGCATGGTTATAAAGTGGAGGAGTTGATCGGCAAAAACGTCCGAATTTTCGCGCCGCAAGAACTCTGGCAGCCGGTAAGCGAAGATCTGTTGAAAGAATTCACTCATATGGCTCGCGAAAGTGTGAACGTAAGAAAAGATGGTACCCGTTTTCCGGTTCAAATTATTTCAGACGTGATCCGCGACAAAGCAGGAAGAGCCATTGAAATTGTGACGAGTAGCGAAGACATCACACAGCGAAAAGAAATGGAAAGGGCGCTGCGTGACGCGCGTGATTCGCTCGAACAAAGAGTCCTGGAAAGGACGGCAGATCTGAAGGAATCGGAAAGACGCCTGGAAGAGATGATGGAAAATGTCCAGCTCATTTCTCTGATGCTCGACACAAATGGAAACATAACTTTTTGCAATGATTACCTTTTACAACTGACTCAGTATTCCAGAGAAGATATCCTGGGAGAAAACTGGTTCGAGATTTTTCTACCGGTCGAAGAGGGCTATGAAATAGAGCATTCCTTCTTTAGAAGCGTTCGTCAGGGTAGGATTCGGCCGCATCGGGAGAATCACATTTTGACTCAATCTGGCAAACGACTTCTCATATCGTGGAATAACACGTTGCTGCGCGACCGGCACGGAGAAGTCATCGGGACAGCCAGCATCGGATCCGATATCACAGACAGGAGGCGCTCTGAAGAATCGCTCAGACAGAGTGAGGAACGTTACCGCAGAATGATTGAAAGCATTGAAGATGGTTACTATGAATGCGATCTGGCAGGAAATTTTGTTTTCTTTAACCAATCCTTATGCAAGATGCTTGGGTATTCGAAACAGGAAATGCTGGGGTTAAACAACCGGGATTATATGGATCCTGAAACGGCCGCGCAGGCCTACGCTCTTTTTAATCGTATTTACCGGACCGATGAGTCCGTACGTGAATTCGAATGCGAGGTTTTTCGAAAGGATAAGACAAGGATCAGCGTGGATATCTCCGGAACACTGATCAGGAATGTTGACGATGAACCGGCAGGTTTTCGGGGAATTATCAGGGATGTGACCAAGCGTAAACAGGCAGAAGCGGACAAGCATGAGCTGGAAGAGCACTTGAGACGCGCCCAAAGGATGGAAGAAATGGGGCGTCTGGTCGCGGGCGTTGCGCATGAAGTCCGAAATCCATTGAACGCGATCCAGGCGACAACGGAGGCTCTCCAACAGGACCTTGCTCACAATCCGGAATACGCTTCTTATTTGCAAGTCGTTCGTTCTCAGGTGGCCAGACTTTCTGAATTGATGCGGGATTTGCTCGAGCTGGGAAGACCGGCTGATGCAGCAAGAATGCAAGAAGAATCGATGTCTCAGCTTTGCATGGAAGCTGTGCATCTATGGCGGCAAACGGCGCAAAACTCAGGCCACTCTGTGACGCTGAACTTACCCGAAGAGAGTCGTTTGAAATTCCAAGTGGATGGAGCCCGGTTTCAACAGGTTTTATTAAATGTATTGGATAATGCATCACAGCACAGTCGCGCTGGAAGCAAGATAGAGATTACAAGCACGGAGCTTGAAGATATGATTTGTTTACGTGTGAAGGATGAAGGAACTGGAGTTTCGCAAGAAAACTTAAAACGTATTTTCGATCCTTTTTTTACAACCAGACGAGGGGGAATTGGATTGGGATTGAGTCTTGTGAAACACATTGTTGAAAGCCATTCCGGTGAAGTCAGGATGTATAATAATGACCCGGCGCCTGGGTGCACAGTTGAAATAGTATTCCGTTCTTCAAGCGGTTTATGATAACGACAGTCCTTCTTGTGGATGACGAAGCTGCGATTCGCTTCTCCTTCACTAAATATCTCACCAGAACAGGTTTTCAGATCACGGAAGCCGCCACACTCAACGATGCGCGCATTGCAGTTGGAAACCAGCGTTTTGATGCTGTTTTGCTGGACCTGAATCTCCCTGATGGGAATGGTCTGGATTGGATTCAAGAAGTTCGGAGCATGCAACCGGATGTTGCCATCGTTGTAATCACAGGGATCGGAGACATCCCTTCGGCCGTTGAGGCCATGCGCCGTGGGGCCGATCATTTCTTAACCAAACCGGTGAACATGAGTGACCTGGAACTTTTTTTGCGGAAGAGTCTGGAGGTCGGCTCGCTAAGGCGCAAGAACCTCACCCATAGGCGGCTTGCTAAAATGCCTCAACCTTTTTTTGGCGAAAGCGCGGCAATGAAAAATATGATCCCGTTGTTGCAACTGGCCGCAGACAACGAATCCAATGTTTTATTGCAAGGCGAAACGGGCACCGGTAAAGGAATTTTTGCGCGATGGATTCACTATCAAGGTAGCCGCTCCTCGTCTACTTTTGTAGAAGTGAACTGTTCCAGTTTGCGCGGCGAATTGCTCAGCAATGAGCTGTTCGGTCATGTCCGCGGAGCCTTTACCTCCGCAGTCGAAACCAGACAGGGCCTGCTCGACGTGGCTGATGGTGGAACTCTTTTCCTGGATGAGATTGCGGACATGGATCCGGGAGTGCAGTCGCAATTTTTGAAGGTTCTCGAGGAAAAAAGGTATCGCAGGCTGGGAGATATTCAGGAAAGGCGAAGCGATTTTCGTTTGATCTGTGCGACAAATAGAAACCTCATGGAAGAAGCGTCGCACGGGCGGTTTCGAAAGGATTTGTATTTCCGGATCAACGTACTTGCCATCGACGTCCCTCCGCTGCGGCAACGGCGTGGTGATCTGAACGGTTTAACGAAATACATACTGGATCGGATGGGCGCCAGCAACGTCCGACTGACGGAAAGTGCGACAGAATTACTGCTAAAGTATTCGTGGCCGGGAAACATTCGTGAGCTCAGCAATGTTCTGGAAAGAGGCATTTTGCTTGCGAATCGTCAAGCCACACTCTCAAAAGAGCATCTGCCCGGTCTGGCGAATGAGCAGATTTTGTCCTCTGCGCAGCAGGATGTTCCGCAACGGAACGAAGTTCAGGATACCTTGAAGCGTTTTGAAGGCGACAAAAAGAAGGCAGCAGAAGCTCTCGGTATCTCCAGAGCTACTCTCTATCGAAGACTGAAGGGGCAGCGACTTTAGTCGCTATCGTCTCATTTTGTCTCACTTCTTCTCAGAATTCTTGAGAATCCGACTCATCAAACAGCCCGACCACTCTCGAGGACCGGGGTGGCACGCCCATTGCACAATAGCCTGGCAATGCAAAAGAGATTGCTTCTTGTGGATGATGAAGTTGCTACGCTGATCGCCTACAGAAAACTGCTCAGCAGCCCCAGCGTTCAACTGGATACGGCTGCCACCATGGAAGAAGCCACGTTGTTCTTGCAAAACAGTCGTTATCATGTTGTGATTTCCGATTTGCGTCTGTCTGGCACTTTCAATCTGGATGGCTTCGAAATTGTTCGGCTGGCAAAGGCAAAAAACCCACAAACGCAGATTATCGTGATCACTGCATATGGAACGCCCGAAGTCCTGGATCGTGCTTTTGATCTTGGAGTTGCGCGTTACTTTGAAAAACCGGTGATAGCTGAGGATCTGAAGAAGGCCATTAAGAGTTTGGGAGTCGAAATATGAAATGGATGTGTCTTGTGCTGGCGCTGTTTTTTCTCGTTGTATCTGTTGAGGCTCAAACGCCGAGATATAAAGTTTACTCCGCGCCGTTTCCACAGCTTGGTGGAGACGGAGCTGAACCTTCGATTGGCGTGAATGGAACAACCGGTAAAGTGCTTTTTCAATCGGGCCTGGAAACTCTTCGAGTAACTTTTGATGACGCAACTTCACCTGCGCAAACCACCTGGGTGATCACTCCTACGTTGCTCACATCTCTTTTCAGTCTTGACCCGGTGCTGTTCACGGACAAAGCAACCAATCGCACATTTGTTTCTCAACTGGATGGAGGATGCAGTTTGACCGAATACACCGATAATGACGGCGCAAGCTGGAATCTCAGCATAGGATGCGGTGTACCGGCGGGATTGGATCATCAATCCATCGGTGGTGGTCCTTATACGGCTCAAGCGCCGCAGCACTCCGCGTATCCGAACTCAGTGTTTTATTGTTCCCAGAATCTCGTGACCGCCGTTTGTTCGCGGAGTGACGACGGAGGTTTTACATTTGGTTTGGGCGTCCCGGTTTACACCTTGCTGCAATGCGGTGGCCGCCATGGCCGTGTCAAGGCTGCGCCCAATGGAATCGTATACCTTCCTAACAGCGCATGCGGATTGGTACAGGGACTCGCTGTGTCTGAGAACAATGGATCGACCTGGACAGTACGAACGATACCGGGAAGTACAAAAGGGCAAAGCGATCCCTCCATTGGAATCGGGAGTAATGGGAGACTTTATTTTGGTTATCAGAACGGAGACGGACGGGCACGCGTTGCCGTTTCAACCGATCAGGGAAAGACCTGGATTTACAACGTCGATGTCGGCGCCTCTTTAGGCATCATGAATTCAGTGTTCCCGGCTATGGTCGCAGGGGATGATGGTCGCGCGGCGTTCGCTTTTTTGGGTACGACCACGGCTGGCGACTATCAAAAATCAAGTTTCACCGGGACCTGGCATCTGTACATTTCCACGACGTTTAACGGTGGAAAAACATGGACAACCGTCAATACCACGGCTCCCGATCCTGTTCAGTTCGGCTCGATCAATATTCAGGATGGTGTTCAGCCGGCAGGCCGCCGAATTACTGCCAATATGGCCACCTCATTAGTGGATCGAGGCGATCGCAATTTGCTCGATTTCATAGACATAGCAGTAGATAAATTGGGACGGGTGCTGGTTGCCTATGCCGATGGTTGCGTTGACGCATGCGCCTCTGCGCCGAGCAGCAGTCAATCCCGGAGCGCGCGTGCTGCTATCGCGCGACAGTCTGGAGGAAAACGTCTGTACGCAGCTTACGATCCGGTTGAACCTGCTAAACCTGCTGCGCCACTATTGAGTGGAAAAAGAGAAACATCCGGAGTGGTGTTGAATTGGTCCCAACCCGATAATGGAGGTTCTTCAATCACAAAATACAAAATCTATCGCCGGACTGGGACCACATCCTACGCGCTGTATAAGACTTTAAAAGCAAATTCTTATGTAGATACAGCTATTTCGAACAGCGTGACATACTACTATCGAGTCAGCGCATTGAATTCGAAAGGGGAAGGGCCTCAGAGTAACGAAGTTGGTTTTTGAGTTCTTGAAACATTTCCGACAGTTCCGCGTTTTCATTTTTCTGTAAAGACTTCATCCCTTTTCTGTACCACTTCCTGCTTTCTGGAATATTTGCAAGCTTCAAACAGACTTCTGCCAGGTTGTAAAATCCCATTGCGGCTTCTTGCATTTCTCCCGCCTCGACAAACATGGACGTGGCTTCTCTGTAATAGTCGTATGCTTTCCGAAATTCCTCTTGATAAAAATGTACAATGCCGAGCCACATCTTACTTTTGGCTACTCCATGCGTGACTCCGAGAACGGAGAACAGTCGAATCGCTTCCTGTAAATACTTTTCAGCTTCCTCATAATTTGCCAGCTTAGTAAGCGCCTCGCCCAGGCCGACCAGAATAATGGCAACCATGTAGAAATCACCGAACGACTCTGCCCGTGGAAGAAGACGAAGCAGTATTTCTCTGGCCTTCTCCGGTCGATCATTGTCCGACAGGATTCCTGCCCATTCCTGCCGAATTCTGATTTCCTGAAACAGGTTTCCGCTTTTGACTGCGGCAGTAAGGGCGGTTCGCATCAAACGCTCTGCCTGGTCGAGCTGTTTCCGGTCGGCGGCGATCGTAAACAAAAAAAAGTAACAGGATAATCTTTCCTCACTATACTTTGAGCCTGCTTGTTGAAGAGCCTTTCTTAAATGGAATTCTGCTTTCTCTAGATTCCCCAGCCAGAAGTAAGTGGAGCCTATCAAGTGATGCAGTTTTGATCGAAAGCCATCTTTTCGCTGGTTGGAGCTGTGCGTCAATCGAAGGCTGAACGGAAGATAGGAGTAATTGCTGATGCGGCGCATAGCATCAAATTGTAATAGCGAGGCTCGCGCGTAATGAGACCGCAAACCCGCTCTGCGGGCGAGATTGCGGATTCTCTTTGACAGACGGATGCTTTCTTGAATCTCACCGGTGTGCATCATATTTTCAGCCAGTTTCAATGCAGTATCCCATTTGCGTGAATCAGCCGTGTGTTTCAGAGAATCGTAAGCGTAAGAATAGTACCTTCGCGATTCAGGAAATGAAAAAGTACGATAGAGCTGATCCGCCGCTTGAAGCGAATAGATCACGCTTTTCTTCGTCATTCCGGCAAGACGGAAATGGTTGGCAAGATTCGGAGAGTATTTTTGCGTTTGACCGGAAAGGACGGATTCCATGGCGCAGCCGATTTCTCTGTGTGTCTTTCTCCGGAAACGTTCGGGAAGCGAATGGTAAATCGCTTCCTGAATGAGCGCATGGGAAAAAGTAACCTGATCGTGACTGACCTGCTGGAAATAACCCTGCTCGCAAAGCGCATCGTATGCAGGTTTTTGAAAGACCGGGCACAATGCCTTTTCCAGAACTCTTAAAGAGAAAGTCGGTCCCATACAAGCTGCTGTCTGAAGATGGATTTTTTCAGGCAAATCCAACTGGTCCGCTCTTGCTGAAATGATTTCTTCACCCGAAAGACTTTCCCGTGAGAGGGATTCCCGGCTCGCAGTCCACTTCCCTCCAATCTGAATCAGTGCATTCTGGTTCTTCATGTAATCCAGGAGCTGCGTCAAGAGGAAAGGGTTTCCCTGAGTTTTCTGGTAAAAGTATTGAAATAGCGGGTCTCTTAACTTCCCGGAAAGTAGAACTTCCATCAGTTGTTTGAATTCTTCACGTTTCAGATGCTCTAAGGTCAAGAAATAGCATTGCTTGCGATTTAAGAACTGGTCTTTGTTCCAGTTTGGCCTGCCCGCTGCAAATAGGATGAGTGGCTCGTTGTTTAAATGATTGAGGAACGCGGACAAAAGTTCGAGTGAGAGGGAATCAAACCAGTGAAGGTCATCCAGAAAAAACAATGAAGACACTGCGTTGGCCCTCTGGAGCAAAAGCGTGGAAATCTGATGGTGAAGGAGGTTCTTTTTTGTGTTTTCATCGTATCCGCTGGAGGATTTGACGCCATCCAATTCAAAAAATTCTGCATGCATCGGAAGGAAGCCGCTTAGATCCTCCGGAGCCTCTTTGAGTATTTTTCTTAATCCGCGCAGATCCGGTGTTTTCCCGCCGAATAGACAGGATATTGCGAGATTTTTCCATGCAGCGTATGCATGGCTACGGCGCGTAATTTCGCTTTTGCCGGCTGCAACCAGCCATCCTTTTTGATGGGCAAGTGAGCAAATATGCCCGGCGAGGTAGGATTTGCCGATTCCGGATTCACCTTCGATAAACACAATTCGCGGTTTTCCTTTTTCTGCCTCTTCTAAGTGATCTAAAAGAGTTTGAATTTCCGCAGTTCTTCCGGCAATATTTTGTTCACTCAGTTGAAACAACTTTTCTTTTTTCGGTGATTGCAAAGCGAAAACGAGAACAGGATCTGTTTTTCCTTTGATTCTTTTTTCTTCCCCGGCGCTGAATTCAAACAGCTCGCTTCTTTTTTGAAAGGATTCACTGACAAGTATTTGAGAGGGGACGGCGATTTGCATAAGCCGTGCCGCAAGATTCACGGGATCCCCTACGACTGTGTAGTAGAAACTTCCCGCGCCGCCGACAATTCCAGCGAAGACCCTGCCTTCCGTCATGCCTATCTTGATTTGGATCCGTTTCCAACGCCGTTCGATTGCCTCACGGATGTCCAGCGCAAATTGAGCAGCAAGATCCTGCTTTTTCTCCAGCGGATTGGGAGCACCAAAATGCAAAAGGAAATTTGAACCTTTGTCGCCGGTTGTAACAGCATTCAATCGCCCGCCGTAACGATGCGCCGTTTCGATAATCAAACAGAAAAAATTGTGAAATTGATTGCCGGTAAAGTGTTCCTTTTGATAAGTAAAGCCTTCGAATTGTAAAAAGACCGGGACCATTCTTCGAAGAGCGCCTACATATTTTTCGTAGCCGCGTTGGATCTGCTCCGATACTTCCTTGATCAAGAATGGATGAAAGTTTTTAGGGTCAGTGTTGATGGATGTTTCATCGCGCGATGAAGATCGCGAGCTTTGATCTACGATCACTTCTCCCGGTCCGGCGCGTTGTTCCGCGCGGCTCGCGCGATCCACAGCATCGCCCGCAAATAGGAACTCGCACCGGATATTCGGGTCCCCTACAGCGCCGATCATTACATCGCCTTCAGCCAACCCCATTTTCATTGCCAAACCAAAGTTTCCAACCGGCGTTTTCAGATTGCCGAATGCAACCATGGCGTTTTGCATTCGCGCGGCCGCCAACTTTGCATGGTGAAGACATCCTTCGTTCGCAAAAAGGCAAAAAATTGAATCACCGGCAAATTTCATTACTTCTCCGCCCTCTGATCGAACAATGCTGATCATTCGCGAAAAATATCTGTTCAGCAGCGAGCTCATGATTTCTGCGCCTTCCGCTCCTAAAATGGAAAGTTTTTCGGAAAGGAAAGTGAAACCGGAAATGTCCGCAAACAGGACGGCTCCGCTTAGCCATTCGAACCATGGTTTTTCGCGATCATAACGGCGGATGATTGAGGGAACAAAAACGTCGGCTTTCATGGTTTAGAACAATCGTACTACAGCTGCTGGTGTAAGAAGGGAGATAGGGAGATAGAAGAGATGGGGAGATGAAAATAGAATAAAAAATATCTCCTTATCTCAAATATCTCCCCATCCCCCTTGAGCTTTTCGGAACATTCCTTTGATCGAGGTGTCTTAACTTCGTATGCAATTAACCGCAGAAGAGATCAAATCAGATATAAACGTTACACCACTTGTGGATGTGGTGCTTGTTCTGTTGATCATCTTCATGGTCGTAACTCCGATGATCGTGTCGCGCAATGTAGAAGTGCCTGTTACCCAGAATCCTGGAAATCCGCAAAAGGGAATGCAGAAAATCATTTACCTCACCGAAACCGGAGATTTGTTTTTTGAAGAAGTGCCCGTTGTGGGTGAAGTTTTGCTGAACCGGCTTCAGGAACTGCAACAGAGAGAGCCCGGGGCGCGAATTCTGTTGCAGGCGGACCGGCGATTGTCTTACGACACTGTCATGATGGCGCTTGAGCTGATTTCACGCTCAGGTTTTCTTGAAGTCGGTCTGATCGCCAAACCGGTCAAGAATTAATTTTTAACAGAAGAACGCAAAGGACGCGAAGATAAGAAATTTCTTTTCCTTTGCGCTCTTTGCGGTCTTCTGTTCAATTTTAATCGCCGGGTTTGATTAGCGGTGGCGCCGAAGCAAAGAAATCGTGATAGAAACGCTCTGTATATTCGTTTAGAAGCTGCGTTACCCGGTCATAATCCGGCGAAGTGACTATAATGCCGGCATGATTTTTCTTTTTGAGCCGCCAGAAAACTTCAGGCGCATCGTAACTGGAGAGGTCCGGCCATTCCTGCTTGGCCAGTGAAACAAGCAGTCCGCCATATTCATCGCGATTGGGAAGCGCCTGATATCTCTCTCCTTCAAGCAGTGTTTCGATCTTCGCCCATTCAGCCCACAAATTCAGTCCGGTGGAAGACTGCACCAGGTCGGCGATGTGCGCGCCACCCACTCTTGCGGAAGTTTCGAGGAAATAAAATCTGTTGTCATCACAACCTTTAATGAACTCTGTGTGCGAGACTCCTTGTTGCAATCCCACGGTCTTCAGGAGATCCCGATTTATTTTTTGCAGAGCCTGTTCATCTTCGGATCCACGGACCATCGTACGAGTCGAAAAAACTCTGCCCTGGTGCGCCACTTCCATTGGAGGGATCCCGTATTCATGAGCGATTGCCATCAGGATTTCACTTCCATAAAGGATCGAATCCACATGATGAACCTTGCCTGGAATGTACTTTTCGAGCACATAGAAGGATTGTTCATCTCCCAATTCGTCGATCGATTTCCAGAGTTGCTCGGCGCTGTCGATCTTTCTGATTCCAATCGCTCCTGCTTGCAGGCGGGGCTTCAGCACATAAGGAGGTGGTATCTCATTCATATAATCTTGAATCCTTCTGTAGTTCAAAATGTGAACAAATTTTGGAACCGCTATGCCCGCAGCAGCCGCAGCGCGGCGCATGGCAAGTTTGTCTCGAAAATAACGCGCGCCTGTATCGCCAATCCCCGGAATCCTTAAATGCTCACGCAAAGAAGCTGCTTTTTCCACATCATAATCATCCAGAGCCACGATCCGGTCGATTTGCTCCGTTCGAGCCATGTAACTCACACCGTAGATCACGTCATTCATATTCCAATGCTTTTTTACATCGGGAATATAAAAGACTTCATCGATGCTCTCGGTCGGCCAGTTGGCGACTCCCTCCAGACTCTTAGAAGTTAGAAGTATGACTCTCCAATCTTCCCGCTTGCACTGGCGCAGAAACTCATGACCTTTTTCATAGCTGGCAATGCACAAAATTGTTTTAGGCATAAGGGTTCTCCAACAAACGCGCTACAGGGTATACGTTCTCTTTTCTATCAAAGTAAACAGAACGTTGATAGAAGAAGTCAAGTCGTTTCTCCGGATGACTGCGAAAGTTCTCGTCCAGTTCGAGTCTGTTCTGGAATTCTTCTTTCAACCTCGGATCGTTTTGCAACATCTTTTGCGCAATCGGTTCAAGGATATATGGTTCAGCGTATTCCTTTCTTTCGAAAATAGAAAGAAAGAATCCCCACCGCACAAGTGAGTCCGGACCGGAAGGCTCAAGCAGATGGAGAATCACGCGTAAAGCTCTTTGCGCAACCGGAACAAAAATCGTTGACTCAGTCAACAATATTTTTTCTCGATAAATTTCCGTTTCAAAATGCGCCCGGATGCGGCTTTCGTAAGGTTTTGATGCGAAAGAAACATTCTTAAACCGGTAACGCTCAGCCTCCACTGTGCAAGAGGATTTTATCCTCTTGACGCGAACGCCATGCATCTGGAGGTGTTCGGCAATGTGCGCATATTCGACCGGGATGCTATATCCTTCCGGGGCGATCACCGTTTCGGTTACTTCCCCCCGGCGATAAAGAGGAATCTCAAATTCCAGTGGTTCACCAGTGTAACGGATCACCGAATTTCCTGTGATCGCGCTTTCTTCTTTATAAGACGCAATGCCTTTGAACAGGAAAGCCTCAGGCTCCTGTTTTAAAGACACCACAAGGGGAAAAGGTGTTTTCCGGTGGCAATATTCCTGAATTGTGTCTTCATCAGCCAGGCGGTTCCGTTTGCGAAGTTCCTTGGAATTCCGGTTCAGATAGTCCAGCGCTGCTTGATTCATTGCTTTCGTGCTGTAGACGCGATCCGCATAAGGTTTTAGAGAATGCGCTTCCACAAGTAGACAGAAACGATTTTGAATGGCTGAATAACCAACGGACAATCTCGGGTTTGCCGGGTGATTGATGAGTCCATCGCTGAGGTTGTTTCCTTCATTGTAGGGAGCGGTTGGAATGCCCTGACTTTCCAGTGCCTGAGTGATGGCCGGCACGAAGCGATCCTCCGCCCATTCTGCCAGCGCGGGATGAATGTGTTGATGGGTTTCCAGACAGTAAAGAACTCGATACTGAAAATCCGCGCCATCTGTGCAATGGTTATCGATGTAAAAATCGGGTAGCCAGTAATGATAGAGGGCCAGAAGTGACCTCATCTCCGGAGCATCCGCTTTTATGTAGTCACGATT
>JAKEFK010000170.1 GCA_022616075.1 bacterium | reverse complement strand
TAAGGGGGAGGAGTCAGAAACATTCGTATGTCTCAAATTTATTTCTTTCTTGGATCATCCGCTGGATTCACATAGTTAATTTGCCAGGGTCCGACACCATGAAGTTGAATGACCGTATCTCCTTTTGCCATTGCAAAGTGGTTCATCTTAGGAGCCAGGAAACCGAACGTACCTGCCGTCATGGGGTTCAATTTGGATTCGTCAAATTTGTCTCCCATTCCAATATGGAATGTTCCTGAAATCACAGTGACATGTTCCACTGCTGGATGGGAATGCGGCGGAATCTTATATCCGTCCGGGATCGAGAGACGCATCGTAAACAATCCTTCTTTCGTGGGATCTCCTTCCATAACGGCAAACTTCGCTCCTTGCGACAGTGACCCGGGGCCATTCTGCCACTGGATCGCATCAGGCGCAAAAATTCCATGATCCGCTGCGCCAATCCACAGAGCGGAAAAAAGCGTCAGTACACCAAAGAACGAAATTCTCTTTTTCATGTTGTCCTCCTTAGAGAATATTAGGTCGAATTATCCGTCATAAACAATTTTGCAATCATTCCGGATAAAAATGTAATCCCGCCAACGAAAATAATTGCGGGAACCATTCCAAATAGATCGGCTACGATACCAGACGCAATCGCTCCAATCGCATAACCGGAGTCGCGCCAGAAGCGATAAACTCCGACAGAAGCGGCTCGCCACGTGGGATGAGCAAGATCTCCCACAGCAGCGAGAAGAGTCGGATAAACCTGCGCCGTGTCAATACCGAGCAAAACCAATCCTGTTATCCAGCCCGCATAGTGATGTGAAAGCGCCAAAAGAAAAATCCCAGCTGCCTGTACCCACATGCCACTCACGATCATCGGCTTGCGTCCGACACGATCACTCAGCGCGCCCGTGTAGATTTGAAGCAAACCCAAACGGCAGGATAGATTGCTGCCAGTTGGCCAATTTGCGCGACGTTCATTTTGAATGATGCGAGAAAAATCGGTAGCAATCCCCAAACCATCCCATCATTCAAATTGTTTACGAGCCCTGCCTGACTACAGCTAAATAAGTTTCTGTTCTTCAAGCTTGTGATTGCGAAAATTTGCCCGATGCCTTTCACGTTTTGTGTTTGGGAGGCCTGCTGCGCTTCCAAAGAAACGTGCCGCCGCGTGTCGATCACAAAGATCAAGGATAAGAAAAAACCGAGCGTGACAAATGCAACTCCCAGATAGAAGGGCTCCGGACGCAATCCGTATTTGGCTGCAATGTAGCCCGAACCAAGAGCCGCCAGCGCGACCGCGAGATATCCGGCAAATTCGTTCAATCCCATTGCGAGCCCTCTCTTTTGCGGTCCGACAAGGTCAATCTTCATCACGACTGTTGTGGACCAGCACAATCCCTGATTGATCCCCAACAAAATGTTTGCAAACACGATCCAGTTCCAGGATGGCGCAAACATGACCAGAAACGGAACCGGTACGCCGAAGAGCCATCCGAGCAACAACAAGCCTTTGCGCCCGTATCTGTCGGATAGAATTCCGGAGAAAAATTCGTAAGCGCTTTCGTGATCCCAAAGCTAACGATGAAGGACAGGATTGTTGTCCTGGAAGTCAGGCCAAACTCTTGTTCAGCAAGCAAAGGAAGAATGGTTCTTTCGAGCCCCACCATCGCTCCAACAAAAGCATTGATGAGGACCAGGAGAGAAAACTGACCCAGGTTTTCACGGAGTCCCAGCCGTACGCGTCTTACTTCTTCGGGCATGAAAACGCAAAATAGCATAGAAACATATATATTCCTAATATATACTTTAAATGATATACATACATAATAACTATGGATCTACATCAACTTTCTTTGTTCCTTGCAGTAGCGGAAAGCGGTTCCATTTCCGCTGCAGCACGTTTGAGAAATATCAGCCAGCCGGTCCTGTCTCTTCACGTCCAGAATCTGGAGGAGTACTTTGGAGTTCCGTTGCTGGATCGCATCGGACGCGGCGTCGAGCTAACAGAAGCAGGGAATCTGCTTGTACAAAAGATTCGAGCTGTGCTCGGATCCGTAATGGAAATGAAGGAGGCAATAGAGGAATGGAAAGATCTGGGGCGAGGCTTTTTGAAAATCGGAGGAAGCACCACACCCGGCGCATATCTGCTTCCCAAAATACTGGGCCAGTTCAAAAAGGAATTTCCTGGTATTGAACTGGACTTGCTTATCGGCAACACCGCTCAGGTTGAACAATGGGTGAGTGAGAACGCTTTGAGCCTTGGAGTGATCGGAAAGAAAACAACGCTTCCTGCTCTGGAAGCTGTGCCTTTTGTAAAAGATGAGCTGGTTGTTATTACGCCGGCAAACCATGTGTTTAGCAAGAAAAAATCGATTCGAGCGAAAGATCTGGCGGGTTATCCATTTATCATTCGGGAGGAAGGTTCCAATACGAGGCAAACCTATGAAGATGTTTTGAAGAGGAAAGGAATCAAGTTAAATATCGCGCTGGAATTGGGCAGCACGGAAGCGATCAAGCAAGCCGTATCTGCCGGCCTCGGGATCTCGATCGTATCCCCCCTTTGCATACAATCGGAACGGAAGCACAAGGATCTTCATGTTTTACGCGTCCATGATGCGGAGTTTGTCAGGGAATTTCATATTATTTCGCTTCGTGACAAGCACCTTAGTCCCGGCACACAACGCTTTCTTCATCAGTTGAAAACTTACGCCGACCTTCCCAGAAGATGAAAAAGAAATCTCCGTACCTGGATTCGCAGATGGCCGAATTTTATGCGAAAGCTTCGGCCAGGCATCAATTCGAGCGCCCGGCGGAGGATCTGGTGAAATGGTTGAAGATTGCAAAGGGAGAAAGAATTCTGGATATTGGCTCAGGCAGTGGAACTGTCGCTTCGGCCACTTGGCAAGCCGTTGGACCTTCCGGATTAGTGGTTGCTCTTGATAGCTCGATAGAAATGCTAAAGCGACAACAAGGCAGTGCTCGGATAAGAACGGTCGCCTGCGCACCAGACGTGCCGTTTGTAGATGATGTCTTTGAAGCCGTTACCGCTGGATTCGTGCTCACTCATATTCAGGATTATGCAGCTGCATTGGTGCAAATCATTCGAGCCTTGCGGCCCGGAGGAATTCTGGGAGCAACCGCATGGGGAAGTGGAACAACAAAGGTATCGGAAGTCTGGAAAAGTACGATACGGCAATATGTGGATCCTGAAGCTGTTCAAAAAGAATTTGACCGCATTATTCCCTGGGATGAATTATTTTCGGAAAGCAAGCACATAGTAGAAGCATTCAAAAGTGCAGGCTTCGTTGATGTGAAAGTTGAGACGAAAGACTATCTCATCTCCGTAGATCTTCAGGAGTATATTGCAACAAAAATTGGAAGCATCGAAGGGACGATCGTACGGGACAATCTAACGGAGGAAGGATGGAAAGAGTTTTTGGGCCAACTGCTCTTTAGTCTCCAGGAACAATTTCCGGATGGAATTAAGTACACACGCAACGTGCATTTCGTTTCCGGGCGAAAACCAGTCTAAAATTTCAGGCCATCAAACAACACAATATCGGATTCTGCCTCACTGACGGCGGCATAGATGAAACGGCCGTCTGGCGACCAGGAGATGCGACGGCTGATGAAAACCGGACGATTTTCGAAATCGGTAAAACGCTGCAATTTGCCGTCTGTGGTGGACACCCCCCAAATATTGACGGCGACACCATCTCCGAGTGGAAGAGCGAGCCACCTCCCATCGGGCGAAATAACCTGCTGAACTCGAGTTCCAACGGTAGTTAGCCGGTGCCAGGATATGCGAGCCACTAAACGTGAAGGTCCATTCTCCGGACCGGACTGGCCGAACGGATTTCGAAATCAATACCCCCGTTGGCCCTTGGGACTTCGACGCCAAAATAAAGGACCTTGCCATCGGGCGAGAGCGCAGGCATAAAAGCGTTTTCTCCCCTAACAACTATGGGTGTCCCTCCTGCAGCAGGTATTTTCAGCAGTGGTTTGGCCGAAGAGTTCTTTTGATCTTGATAATATAGCCAGCGGCTATCAGGCGACCAACAGGCCCACCAACCGCTCAAAAATAACTCGCGTAAGCCACTGCCGTCAGGCCGGATCATTGAGTATCCAAAACGATCCTCCTCGTACCAGTAAAAAGCAATCTGCTGTCCATCGGGTGACCAGGCCGGCACGCCAATTATGCGTTGAAAATCGCGCTCAAATGTAAGCTGCCTTGTTTCGCTACCATCAACATTGGTGACCCAGAGATTAGAATGTCCTGCAATATCGGAAACATAAACCAGATGTAAACCATCCGGACTCACAGAAGGTGCGCGGACTTCAGCCGTCTGTTTTGTAATTTGCGTCGCGCTGCGAACGTTTTCAACCGGATCGTTATCGATTGGGAAACGCCAGAGATTGGAACGCATGTGAACCCGACTTGCAACAAGAACGCCTTCAATGCTGATATCGGGATGTATATAAGAGGCTTCACCGAAAGTTAATTGCCGCGGCGCATCATTATCAAATGAGAGCAACCAGAGCTGAAGAGTCGGCAGATAGGGCATGATACTTCCGCGAGATGAACTGAACGCGATGCCGGAACGATCAGGGAGCCATGCAAATCCATTCACATCACCGAGTCTTATTCTTGTCATCTCGATTGAATTGGTTTCGCCGGTTCGGATGATAAAGATACTGCCCCGGTCATTAGTAATTCCTTTGATATACGCGATGGCTGAACCATCAGGAGACCATCGTCGTGTTGTGTAGGAATAGCCCGTTTCAAAACTCGTCATTACGTGCAGATCAGAACCGTCGCGCTTGGTTAGCGCCAGCTCGGGTTTCCCTTTCTCAAGCCGAAAGAATGCCAGGCGATCATCAGTTCTATTGATATCGGCCCCGCTAAGACTGTGACTCAGACGACGCGGCGGATCACCGAGTGCCGAAACCTCCCAAAGGGAACCTGCTTCCTCATTCCGGACAGGCGGTGAAAAGTAAATCAGGGAGCTGGAGTCGCGCGCCCAACGTGGATATAAATGGTCAATCGGGTCTTTGGTGATCTGCAACGCTGGGCCGCCGGCAGTCAATCGAACCCAAAGTTGACGCTTCCCGTCGACACTTGCTGAAAATGCGACCGAACGGCCATCGGGCGACAACGCAGGGAATTCTTCCAGTCCGGTAAATTCGCTTAGGCGAGATACCCGTACCGGTGAGCTCAAACGCGATTCGTCTTTTTGCCAAAATAATTCGCCAATGATTGCACCCGCCGCAAGCACAACCAACACAAGACTCGCTGCCAACAGAATCCTCTTTTGCCTTGCTGCCCATGATTTAACAGGCGCATCCGTTCGAAGAGCTTCGGTTCGCGAGACAATGGGGATCAGCTCAAGATCAAAAGCCAAATCCTGCGCCGACTGCAATCGATCGGCCGGATCCTTCTCCAAGCAATGCTGAATAATCCGGTCAAGCACCGGCGGAACATCGGGATTCAAATCAGAGAGCTTTGTTTGTTCTTCCTTCAGGATCGCATTCATCGTTTCGATAATGGATTCGCGCACGAAGGCCGGCTTGCCGCCTACGAATTCAAAAAGGATCGCGCCAAGATTGAAGATGTCGGCGCGGTGATCAACCTTTTGTCCGAGTACCTGCTCCGGAGCCATATAACCTGCGGTACCCAGGATCACACCTGTTTCTGTTTGGGCTGGTTCAACTGTATCGGTTGTTGAAACGGCAACCGGGTCATACTTCAGTTTCGCAAGACCGAAGTCAAGAATTTTGATCTGTCCATCACGAGTTAAGAAAAGGTTCTCAGGCTTCAGGTCGCGATGAACAATCCCTTTCGCGTGTGCCTGAGCGAGCGCATGGGCGACCTGCTTCGCATAATCGATTGCCTTCCGTATAGGCAGAGCGCCCGTCCGCAGTACTTGCCGGAGGTTCTGGCCGTCGAGTAACTCGCACACAATATAAGGCGAGCCATTGTGCACACCGATGTCATGGATGGCCATGATGTTCGGATGATTCAGCATACCTGCTGCGCGTGCCTCCTGTTCGAATCGCCGCAAACGATCCGTATTCGTGGACAGCGCCGAAGGAAGAATCTTTATTGCTACCTCACGACCAAGGCGCAAATCTCTGGCGCGATAAACCTCCCCCATCCCGCCTGCTCCAATCGGAGCAAGAATTTCGTACGCCGCAATAAGGGTTCCAACGGAAAGCGCCATTTTAAATTCAGTGTGACTGCAGTCAGTAACAACAGAATAGCACGAACGATTTGAGCCACTATCGATTGTTTTCGCTTATTGCAAAAAGGCAAAATGGAACTTACCATTGTTAGAATTATGTATTTTTCGCTTCGATTCCTGGGTATTTTGGCATGTAGCCTTGCAATCATTTTCTGCGTGGCTACGTGTTCTGTACCCGACTTTTTAGCAGCGAGTAAAACAACGGAACGTTGCCACACTGAAAAAGACGGTCAAGACGAATCCCAACCGCAGAAATTCTGTTGCAGCGGTGAAGCGATTCTACCTTCCGGCCAGAGCTGTTTCTTTTTTGTGGCAGATCACCCGCCACTTATACCTTGTTCTGTTTCGACGATCGTTGGTGTTTCAAACAGAAGCAGATCGATAGATTTTTACTTCTTCCAGGACTCGAGTCCTCCAGGTAGCACAGTCCTTCGGATCTAATTTCTTCTTGAGTTGTGTTTCGCCCTTTATCTCTGTCCATTAACCACTAAGTCTGAGGAACGCAATGATTAGAAGAAATTTGACGTTATTCATCCTATCTTTTGCGCTGTTATTTTCATCCGTTTTGTTTGCGCAACACGAACATGACGCTCCACCTGCCGAACAAGACCAGCAGCAGGATCCGCATGCTCAACACAAGATGCCGGATATGAAACACGACAATCCTGCTTCGCATTTTTTTATGACACAGGGCGCAGGAACCGCCGTAAACCCGGAATCGAGCTCCATGGCTATGGCGATGAAGAAGGCGGGAGACTGGAGCCTGATGGTGCATGGTTACGCTTTCCTGAATGTGATCGAGCAGTCAGGACCACGCGGCGGTGATGATGTGTTCTCCACGAATCACTTGATGTTAATCGGAGAGCGACAGCCTAATTCGGATAGCAGTTTTCTGATTCGGGCCATGTTGAGCTTAGAACCAGGAACAATTCAAGACGGCCAGTATCCGCTGTTATTTCAAACCGGCGAAACAGCCGATGGTGAACCGATCATCGATGGGCAGCATCCACACGATCTATTCATGGAGCTGAGCGCACAATACGGGTACCAGGTGAATCCAGAAACACTCGTCCATTTTTATGGCGGACTGCGCGGTGATCCGGCGCTGGGACCCGTAGCGTTTCCACACCGGATTTCAGCGCAAGAGTTGCCGCAGGCCGCGTTGTCTCATCACCTGCAAGACTCCACCCATATAGCGGATATGGTTTTCACAGGCGGAATCAAGTACAAACAATTTCGTTTAGAATTCAGCGCCTTTCACGGCGCCGAACCGGACGAAGACCGGTGGGATCTGGATCCCGGAGCGATCGATTCCTGGTCAACGCGATTTACATACACGCCAACTGAAAACTGGGCTGCGCAAATATCCACGGGCAGGTTGAAGAACCCGGAAGAACTGGAGCCCGGCGATATTCAAAGAACTACATCTTCCGTTTCCCACCATCGTCGTCTCTCCGATGGGTTTTGGGCATCGAGCATTGTGTGGGGTTGGAATCACAAGATCTTGGAGGATCTAGATATTCATTCCTATTTGTTTGAAAGCGTGTGGCAGTTCCGCCACGTGAATTATTTGACCGGCCGCCTCGAAATCGTCGATAAAGATGAACTCTTCGGACACGGATCGGAGCTTGAGAATGGACCGGAAGATATTGAAGATGAAGTATTCAATATCAAGGCATTTACCTTTGGGTATGCTCGCGATTTTGATTTGATTCCGGGATTTCAAACCGGAGCCGGCGCGAATATGACTTTTTACTCAACACCCGGTGAGCTGGAGCCTTTTTATGGTGACAGTCCCAAAGGTTTCTTTTTTTATTTCCGCATCCGTAAAGGACATGGTGAACATTGAAAAAATATAATACAAAGAATAAATCAAGGAGCTGAGCATTGAAAAAAATAGGAATCGTTGCCTTTTCACTTTTGTTTTCAATCCATGGAATGACCCATGATCTGTTTTTGCGCCCCGCTTCTTTTGTTTTAGCCGGGCCGGGTGAATTAAAGTTAAGCATGTGGCTCTCCGAGGCCTTTCCGGGAAAAGAGCAAAAATGGCGTTCCGACAAAACTGTTTCCACGATTGTAAAGGGACCTGGAGGACTCCAGAAAATACCAAATGTTCCTGATGCTTCAGCGACAGTTTCTCTAAAACAAACTGGAACTTACGTCATTGGCTGGGAAGCAACTCCGTCTTACATAAAAATCGACGCCCTAACTTTCAATAAATATCTGGAGGCGGAGTATAAAAGCGCCCTGCATATGCGAAAACAGCGAGGCGAAGAGCAAAAAGAGGGGACAGAAAAATACTTTCGATATTTAAAGAGTATTGTTCAGGTTGGAGCTCAGCGAACGGACGATCCGAAGCAACCAGTAGGTCATAAAATTGAGTTCATTCCGCTTTCAAATCCGTATGAAGTCCACGCGGGAAACTCGCTTGAATTTCAACTTCTCTTTGAGGGTAAACCACTCTCTGATGCAAAAGCATTTGCTACTTACGATACGTTTAGCAGGGAGCATGATGTCTATGCGCAAACAGTAGAGAGTGGTCCCGATGGGAAACTCAAGATTCAGATAGACCAACCCGGACTCTGGATGGTCCGGGCAAATCATATTCTTCCACTTGCCACAGATTCAAAGGCTGAATGGGTCAGTTATTGGGCCAACGTGACATTCGAAATCGCGAAATGACCTCAGCGATAACATTTTCGGATATTACTTTTTTGGAGGCGTGTATTTTATGATTTCTACTTTTTCCATGGTTATGAGTCCGCCCGCATTGGCTTGATCGAATAAATCGTCGATCGTTTTGAGAAAGTCTTTAATTTTTTGTTCCGCGTCTACGATCTCGATGACGAAAGGAAGATCTTCAGAGAGTTCAAGAAGCTTTGCTTTGTGAATCACACTTCCCGCGCCGAATCCTTCAACGGCACGCAACACGGTTGCTCCGGCCAATCCAGCCTCTTTCGCACGATGCACAATCACTTCATATAGAGGTTTATGTGCAACCTGGTCACGTTCTCCCACAAAAATTCTAAGTAGTTTCGCTTCACCAGCCAGCCGCATGCAGTCTCCTTCATATTAATTTGCCAATTACGGATCCAAGCCATGTTGCTCCTAGGCAAATAAATACTGTCGATAAAATATTGATCATGCCTGTTTGATAGCTGCCCTCACGAAGCAATTCTACTGTCTCATAGCTGAACGTTGAAAACGTGGTGAAGCCTCCAAGGATTCCGATCGTAAGAAAAATTCTAAAGTTGGCGCTAATCACAAACCGTTCTTCAAACAGAGCCATTAAAAATCCAATCAGCAAGGATCCCATTACGTTCACAACCAAGGTGCCGTAGGGAAAATCCTGGCCGAGAACACGATAAGTTGCCAGTGAAAGCCAATACCGGCAGGCTGAACCTATAAATCCTCCGATCCCCGCAATAATCAGTTTCTGCAAATCGTTTTTCCTTACAGCATTTTGGCGACTGCACGCTTTACGTGAATCTGAGTCGTATCAAGGAACGAAATGCCCTGATAAGTTTTATCCCGGAGGATCAAAGGAAGCTCGGTTCCTGCCAATACCAATCCTTGAATACCGGTTTCTTCCTTTAACCTGGTTACAATCGAAAGCAAGTCACTTCGCGTTTCAGGTAGAAACTTTCCATTTAATAATTCATTCATATATCTATCATGGATGTATGTCCGGTCGTGCTCGTTTGGAACAACCAGAGTGATATTGCTGGATGTGAAGACTTTCGCATAGAATGTCCCTTCCATTGTAAAGCGTGTTCCGAACAAACCCACCTTGTCAAAACCAGCAGCATGGACAGCATCACGGGCGGCCTCAACAATGCTGATTAATGGTATGGGAGATTGCGCTGCGAGCTCATTAAATACAATGTGAGGAGTGTTCGAAGCCAACAGCCCGAAATCGGCGCCGGCTTTCGCAAGCTTAATAATTTCGGTCAATAGATACTGGGTTACTTCCGTCAGCTGGTTAGCGCCGATCAATTCCAGCATCTTCTTCAGGTCAATGCTGTTGATAATAATCGATGGATAACTTCCGTCTTTCTTTTGCTCCTGGTAGGCTGCAATAATTTGCCGGTAATACTCAATCGTGGATTCTGGACCTGTACCCCCGATAATTCCTAACGTTGCCATGAAAGATAAATCCTCATTCAGATGGTGTCGTGATGTCAAATAGGGGGCATCAAGACTTCAGCGCGACAGACTTATTCAAATGTGCTCACATTTGCGTGGCGGATCCATTTCCCCTGGACTTTTTCATAAGTCATGATTCCTGCATACACAAATTGTTGTTCTTGCTCCTTACCGGTTGAATCCTTCTGTACGCGCCTTACCTTGATGCGGCTGATGATCCAACCCATAGTTCCGTCCTTTGAGACACGAACTATCGGAGGCTCCAGATTATTCCATTCGTAATACGTGGCGTTTTGAAAGTACTGTGTGAACATTTCCCGCTCTTGCTGCCTTGTCACGCGATCGATTTTTCCACGCGCTACTGTAATGAATAGATCAGGAGAACTTTCAAGCAGGAGTTCGACATCGGTTTCAAAATGAGCGCGCCGATCCTGTTCGTGCATTTTCAACAGACCGGCTTCTTCTTCGCTTAAACCAAAACAATTCACACAGGTCAAAAGAACAGCAGCAAACGAAAAAAGCTTCTTCATGATCCCTCCCGCGTGCTGCCAGATTATCGGAAAGGCAAACCATGTGCTTAGTGAATTCCGCGAAGCGCTGCGTCCGTGGTGCAGAGCGTCAGGAATTGGTGCGAATGGGCGGGTTAGCAAAACATTGACTCAGAGTCCGGTGCCCTGGCTGAGTAGTCTTTTTCTCTATTCTTGTCTCAGTGGTCTTTGCCGCCCCCGGTGGTGATGACATCATTTCCGCCTCCACCTTTGATCCTATCGTTTCCTCTTTAAGCTAATCGTTCCAGGTAATGACGGATCTCATCGGTACTGCCGGTGAGAAAGATGCTGCCATGACGGATCAGGAAAATTTGTTGGGCAAGCGCAAGAACCTCTTCGCGATTGTGGGATACGTAAATCAGAGTAAATTGGAATTCCTCTTGAAGACGGAGAATCTCTTTTCTGAGTTGCGCATTCAATTCGAAGTCCAGACTCGATAAGGGCTCGTCCATCAGTAAAATCTTCGGGCGAGTAACAAGAGCACGTGCCAATGCAACCCGCTGTTTTTCTCCACCGGACAGTTCGGATGGTTTTCGGTCGATCTTGTCTTCCAGTTGCACCATTCGCAACATTTCTCTGACCCTCGAATCAGTTTCCATACGCGAAGCGCCTCGTGCCTTTAATGGAAAAGAAATATTTTCCCGCACGGTCATGTGAGGCCAAAGTGCCAGGTCCTGAAAAACCATGCTGATTCCGCGGTGTTCAGGTTCGATGAAGATCCGGCCATCTGCTGAAACAACCTGCCCATTGATCCGGATCAATCCGCGATCAGGCGTAAGGAAGCCTGCTATTAGCCGGAGCAATGTCGTCTTTCCACTGCCGGAAGGTCCAAAGAAAGCTGCGCGGCTCGCCCTTTCAATTTCGAAACTAATATGTTGAACCGCTCCGTTTTGCGCAAAAGATTTGGAGACATTCTCAAACAGAATCATTCCAGCTTCCTTTTTCGAACAGCAAACAACAACATCAAAGGGATGGCTGTTATTGAAATTAACAGGACACAAGAAGCTGCAACCTGTTCTTCAGGACTGTTGGCCATTAGAGTGAGAATCCGGACTGTTAAGTTATCGCTGCCTGGTGGGTAAACCATCATGGTGATGGCCGTTTCTTTCATGCAGAAAATGTAGGCGATCAACCATCCTGCTATTAATCCTGGTGCGGCCAGAGGAACCGTGATTTGCATGATCCTGCGCATCCAGGATGCTCCGGCCATTTGCGCCGCCTCTTCCATGGATTGTGAGATGCGCGCAATCGATGCCGCGGAAATTCGTGAAGTCAGAGCGATGTACTGGGCCGTGTATCCCAAAAGAATTACAACGGGGCTGCTGTAGACCCACGCAACTGTGGGATGGTTCCACATGCTGATCAGTCCGATTGCGATCACGGGTCCAGGCAACGCGAACAGGAAAATTGTAAAACTATCAACCCACGGCCAGAGTCGCGATCTTTTCTTTAGAATGAGATATCCCGCGAAAAAACCTGTCACAATCAAAAGAGTTGCTCCGGTCAGTGCGAAAAACAAACTCCGAAACAGGCTGTCCTGAGTTTGTCGGAGCGCTTCTACATAATTAGACAGTGTACCGGCCCTAAGCACGATTGCGAGGAGCGGGGCCAATATCACGCAGCAAAGCAGTAGGACAAGCAACAGCGAGGGCAACCGGCCGAATTTTAAATCGATAACCAGATCCTTTGCGGCATAAGAAGTGTCGGCCGGATCGATTCTACCCTCCAAGCTTGTTCTCTCGATAATGATTACGAGAAGAGCAACCAAACAAAGGGGGACTGCAGCAGCAGTAGCAGTTCCAAAATCGTAGAACGCAGCAAATTGAGTAAGTGATCTTGCAGCAAATACATCGTACCGGAGAAACATTGGTACCGTCACTTCTCCCAGCGTCAGAAGAAAAACCAGCGTCGTTGCAAAAATCAATCCGGCCCTGATCAGCGGCAGCGATATATAAAGGAGCACAACTTTCCATCCTGCAATCAACCGTACAGCTTCTTCCAGACTGGAAGGTATGGTTCTGAGAAATGCAATCGTCAGCAATATGACGATCGGCAGAAAAACAGTGGTCAGGACGAGAACGCATCCACCGAAACCAAAGAAAAAGGAATTGTCCCATAAAAAGTGTGCTAATAACCCCTGCCGGTTGAGTATATGAAACCAACCGAGGCCGAAAAAAAACGGTGGCAAGACGAAAGGAAGAACAAAAAGCGGCAGAAAAAATTTTCGAAACGGCAAATTGGTCTTCCCCATTAAGATTCCAAGAGGGATGCCTAACACAGCCGTAGTCAGCGCAACGGTGAGCGAAAGAAGAATTGAATTCCTTAGCAGTCTCCATTGATTGGTTGATGAGAATACTTCTATGTAGTTCGCCAGAGTGATATGGCCATCCTCAATGAAGCTCTGCGCGAAGACAGCGAGAACGGGAGCAAATCCGGTAACGATCAGCACAACTATAGTTAATGAAAGGGAAATGTTTTGTGAGCTCAGTATTGCTTGCTGAGGCAACATACGATCTTAATATCCAACCCATTCCTTTAGGTATGGTTGGATTTCCTGGAGCTTCTGTGCCAGATGAGCGTAATCGACCTGCATTGCGCGAATGTTTTCAATGCGTGGGACATCGGCGGGAGTTTCGATGCCTCGATGAAGCGGAATTTGCGCACAGTCAGCAAAAGCCAGCTTCCTTTCCGTTTCTTTGGATAGCAAGTAGTCGATGAGTTTCTTACCCAAATCCGGATGAGGACTGCCTCGAATCAGCATCACTGCGTTGGGTAAAAGCAGGCAACCAATTCCATCTTGATCGGGATAAATCATTTTCACCGGCTTGCCTTGTCTTGCTCTGTTGATGGCGTCGTCACTATCGACAAGACTGAAAGCATGCTCGCCTGCGGAAACCAGGTCAGCGCTTTCGCCGTTGCTTGTAGAAATTTTCACGCCGTTCCTCTTCAATTTCTGCAAAAAATCCTTTGACTTCTCTTCACCCCAGATGGAAAACAGTGCAGCCATCTGAACGGTTGTGGTCCCGAAAAGTGGATTCGCGATCACAGCCTTGCCTTTCCACCGGGCGTCGGTGTAGTCCAATACGGACTGCGGTTCTTGCGCTTCTTCCTTATTTACAATGAAAACTCGGGCGCGAGCGGAAAAGCCGATCCAAAAGTTGTTCGGCTCTTTAAATACGGCTGGAATATCTGAAGCCACAGGAGAAGCATATGGAATCGTAATTTGTTTTTGTTTCAAAAATTCCGCCCGGATCGGCTCATTTGCCCAATACACGTCACACTGGGGATTTCTTTGTTCTGCAATCAAACGATTCATCACTCCGGTCCCTTTTGTTTCTTCAGTATCGAAAACCGGCTTTACTTTGATTCCGGTTTCGCGTTCAAAATCCTTCAGGATCGGCTCGGAAAAAACTTGATCTTCCGATACGTACGCTACAACGGTGTCGCCGGTTCTCGTGTTTTCGTCTTTCTTGGAACATCCAAACACAGTACAAAGCGCGAATATCAGGCCCGCAAATCTTATAAACCGTCTCATGGGATAATGCTCCTTACTTCATGGTTTCAATCAGGAGATCATCGAAATAGGTAACGGAATCGGCTTTTGTCCACAAGCCGATTTTGCCTGCTCCTGGAAAGGTGCTGTCTTCTACTTCAAAAAGCTTCGGACCGTTGAAATGGATCTCGAATAGGTTTGCGGTGGCCTTAACAGAAAGAGTACTCCACTGACCGGACGGCACTTTGATCTTCTTCCCATAGGTCCGCCCCAAATCTTTCAACGGAAGATCGGTTCGCTTTCCATCCTGTACCTTGTAGAGAACCACGTTGTCTTCCAGTGCATTAGCTCTAACAATGTAGTAGTTATTCGCGTCCTTGTATCGCAATACGATTCCGGCTGCCTGATCTTCCGATCCGCTTACCGGTTTGATCCTGACACTTATAAGCACGTCCTGTGCCTGGAATTGGTCATAGACGCACACGGGGAAACGGTAGCTTGTGCTGTCAGAATCCAATTGGGCGAGCACGCTCGGTTTTGATGGAGCTGAGGCGTCCGCAATGACGACCCACTTGCCCGGTTTCCCCTTGCCGCTGAGATCCGTCACAAAACCTTTCGGCTGCTCATTCGGCTTGTCCTGATCGAATTGAATCCGGACATTAGCAGTAAACGCCATCGATGAAACAAGTACGAAGCACCCAATCGTCAGGATTGCTAATTTCATAACTTGCTCCTTTTAACATTCGTTTCATAAACATATAACATTCTGATATAGGAGAGGAACGAGGCATGAAACATTTCGTCGTATTCTTTTGTTTTTTGTTTTTCTGCACAATTTTATTTGCACAAGACAAGGCGCTGGATCCATTTCAAGAACTTGATCGTGTTTTTGAAATGCCAGGAAAAACCCAAGAGGGAGGTGTTTACAAATTTTCCTGGCCGCGATCAGATCTGCGCGTAACTGTAAACGATGTTTCGATCGAAACTGGACTCGCTCTTGGCTCGTGGGCAGCCTTCAAGAAAAGTGCCGGAAACGAGTTGATGACAATGGGAGATCTTGTATTACTTGCTTCCGAAGTGAATCCTGTCATTCAGCAGTTGCAAACTGGAGGTTTTGAAGTTCTCGGGATCCACAACCATATCATTGGCGAATCACCGCAGGTCATGTATGTCCATTTCAGCTCACACGGTCCGGCGGAACGTCTGGCTCAAACGATCAAAAACGGATTGGGACGTACAAAGACTCCTCTGAAGTCAGTGAAATCGCCGGTTGCAGCGGACCTGGAACCCATTGCTGGCAACTCATTTGAAAAAGTCCAAGAAATTCTTGGCCGTAAAGGGAATCAGAATGGCAACGTACTGCAGATCGGCGTGCCAAGAAGTGGAAAAATTCAAATGAATGGCGAGGAAGTTCCTCCATCCATGGGAATGGCTATAGCATTGAACTTTCAATCGACAGGAGGGAAAGTCGCTGCCACAGGAGATTTTGTTCTCACCGGTGATGAAGTGAATCCTGTAATGAAAGAGTTGCAGGCCAATGGGATTCAAGTGACCGCGCTTCATAACCACATGATTGACGACGAGCCACGATTGTTCTTCTTACACTTCTGGGTGATCGAAAGCCCTGACGTTGTGGCAAACGCGTTGAAGTCCGCACTCACGAGGATCAACGCAAGGTAATTGCTTATAAAAGTTGAGTTTTTC
>JAKEFK010000169.1 GCA_022616075.1 bacterium | reverse complement strand
CGGACTTCTCTTCGATATCATTTTGGTTGTCGGCTATGCCGCGCTAGGTAAGAAGGGAGATAGAAGAGATATGGGGATATTTTTTAAAATCTTCTTATCATCATCAAACCCACACCCCCTTCTTACACTGATTATTTAAAGGTGTGACGATTGTGGACGATTCCAGGATGGAATAGGAGTGACTTCAATCATCGATTTAAACTGGTTCAGGTCTTCTTCAATTTGATGCGCGGGATCTTCGCCCAAAAGTGTGGCTACAATCGCGCCCACTTTGCCCGCGGGCGGCTTGTAATTCAAAACAACTTTCAAATCCGTTCCGCCGGCTGCGTTCTCTTTGAACTCTACCGATCCCGCATGGTCAATCTCAGAACCATCGACCGAGCGCCAGGCTATCAACTCATTCTGAATTTCATTATGTGTCACCGCATCCCATTCGACAACCTGTCCAGCAGGTGCTCTGCCAATCCAGTGCGAATGCTGATCATCCACAACCGTTACAGATTCCAGGTGCTTCATCACAAAGGGAAGGTTTCCAAAATTTCTCCAGAAACGGTAGAGCTGTTCTGGAGTTCGATTTATGCTGATTGTGTGTTCGATTTTGATTCCCTCACCATGGGGAACGCTCACGATCGGATTCTGAGTTTTTTGGCCGTGATTAATTCCGAAAGCATCGTAAAAGAAACTGTGACCGCTGATTCCGCAGTACATAAGACCGCCGCCTGCCGCTGCACTCAAAAGTCCACCTTTGGATCGTTTCTTCAACCCGTATGCTGCTAAAGCCAACCCGGCGATGGTCGCGATCCACCGTTCAAGATTCCCTACATTCTTTTTTGTGGTGTTAAATGTTACATTTGCCATACGATTTGCTCCTTGTTCCTCTCTGAAAACTATGCGCGCATCACTTCAAGTCAATCGCGTCATTGGCCACACGCGATGTAGAAAAGTTATGATAGAGTCACCGTTATGTCTGATCTTGTTCGAGTGATGATGATCGATGACAGCGAAAGCGATGTGTTTCTGATCCATGAGATTTTGCACAAGAGTCTGGATGCGTATTTCGAGGTGGAATCGTATCCCACGCTGGGAGAAGGGCTGAAACATCTTGCTGAAACGCGGTTCGATATCGTCCTGCTCGACCTCACTCTGCCGGACTCCCGCGGGATTGATACTTTTCACAGAATGTCCCAGGCGTATCCGCTTCTTCCGGTCATCGTTATGAGTGGCTTGGATGATCATGACACGGTTCAGACGATTATTGAAAGCGGAGCGCAGGACTATCTAGTCAAAGGAGAGATCAGCTCAACGTTGTTGAAACGCTCCATCCTGAATGCGCTTCGGCGGAAACGAGCTGAAGAAGAATTGAAGCTATTTCGAAAAGCAATTGATGCGATGCAATTGGGCGTTGTCATTACGGACGGAAAAGGCGAGATCCTTTACAGCAATCCCTCCGCTGCTGATATCCTTGGATTTTCAACAACCGAAATGATCGGACAACCCCTGGGCCAACTTACTCCCGATGCTCATCGTTTTCGTGAAGACAAATATTTTGATACTTCTTTTCGTCGTAAGGACGGCACCAGCGTGCAGGTGAAAATTCTGGCTGATCCGATCTCGTTTTCCTCTGATCCGTCGAGGTTAGTGTTTGCCATCCTTGAATTGAAATGAACGGCGAACAGCGTATCTGCGTATAAAAAGTAAATGAGCAAACGGCTCGGTTTCCTGATCCTCCTGGCTGTGATCATACTTTCACTTCGCGCTCACCAGATCTACTGTATTTTTTCCAAAGAATATCTGCATGAAGCAGAAATTGGTTTTCTCGGTGATGTGCGAAACGGCCATCTATACGTGAAGTCCATCCAGGAAAAGCGTTATACGGGAAATCCTACCGCCGGTTATCTTGCAGGACTAAAACCGGGAGATGAGGTCATTGCTATTTACAATAGCCGCGGAGAGGGTAAAGAAATCAAAAGCTATTTCGACTTAGGGGATACTTGGAAGACATTGCGGTATGGTGAAGCCTGGTCGCTGAAAATTTTGCGTGGTGGCAAGGCATTGATTTTATCGGCTCCGGCCGGCACCGAACCACCGAAGGATTTTCGTTACTGGTTCATTAACACGGTACTTATTTTTAAATTACCGCTCGTGATATTGTTCGTTGCATTCTTCCTGGGCTTTGCCAAGCCGGAAGACGATAATGCTTTTCTTGCGAGTGTTTTCTTTGCAACTTTTTCCTTCGTCTTCGGAATTGCCTTTCAGTATTTCCCGCCCGGTTTGAGAGACTTCGGTGTGCTACTGAGCGTCACCTGTGTTTCTTTTGCGGCTTATTTGTTTTCCCACTTCTTTCTTGTTTTTCCCGCGCGTTCTATTCTAGGCCGCAAGTTTCCATGGTTACTCAAGTTTCTACTGCTGTTGTCCGTGATCTTCTGGGTGTTGAATATTGCAGTGACTTACTCCTTTCATTCTTCTTTTGCAATGTTTGAACAAATCGACAAGGCGTTGGAGCCGTTCCTATGGCTGATTGGATTGATTCCGCTTGTCGTGATGCTGGTGGGACTTGTTTCCCTGGCTTTGCATTTCGTGAAAGCGGAAACAAAAGATGAACGGCGGAAAACAGGGATCCTGTTGGCCGGCGCTTTGTTCGGAATCGTTCCTCTGGCTGTTTTCTTGATGGTATATGCAAGCGGCGAATCCATCCCCCCTTTCTGGACGATCGCCGCGCTCGTGATCAGTGTGGGAATCTTTCCGCTTTCATTCCTCTATGTTGTTTTGCGTCATCGCGTACTGGGGATCCGCTTAATCATCCGCAGGGGTTTGCAGTATGCGTTGCTTTCCCGAGGTTTCTTTGTGATTGAAGGCTTCGTTATTTTTGCAGTTGTTTATTTGGCACTGGGTACACTGCGCGTGTTGAACACCCGGCAATTTAGCATTTCTACTACTCTAACCACGGCAGCGGCGGCATTCGGAATAGCAATTGGATTGCGGAAGATTAATACAAAGGCGATGGAAGCGATGGATCGGCGATTTTTTAGGCAGGCGTACAATGCGCAGCAGGTCCTGACGGATCTTGCGCGTGGTGTACGTCGCCTGGCCGCTCAACCGGACAAGCTCTTTGATCTCGTCACGGATGAAGTCAGCGATGCTCTATTTCCCGATCGCGTTGCTGTCTTTTTGCGAGAAGAAAATCCATCCGGTTTCCGCTGCCACGGATTGCGAGTTCGTACCGGCTACGATGATGAAATCTGGTGCAGTCCGGAGGAATACAAAAACTTCCATTTCAGTTCGGCTTCTTTTATTGGTCAGCAGCTCAACAAATTCAAATTGGAAGAGCCGGCATGCCTTGAAGTTTTCGTAAATGATCCTAAGTCCTGGGTATTTGCATTGATGAAAGCGGATACAGAGGACTCGCTTTATCAAGAAAAAATATTGATACAAAGGTTAAATACCAAACTTATTGTTCCCCTGGTTTCCGGAAAAGAAATACTGGGTTTTCTCAGCCTGGGCGAAAAGCTTTCTGAAGAAGCATACTCAAAACAGGATAAACAACTGCTGCTCAGCGTGGCCGAACAGACGGCAATTGCACTTGAGTATTCGAATCTGATTGCGCAGGTGTCGGAACAGGAGAAATTGAAAAGGGAATTGCAGATTGCGACCGAGGTGCAGGCCAGGTTGTTTCCACAAACTTTTCCACCGATGGAGACCTTTGAATATACGGGCTACTGCAAAGCAGCGCGCGCAGTGGGCGGTGACTACTTCGATTTTTTGCCGCTGGACGGCAATCGGCTTGGCGTTGCTCTTGGTGACGTATCGGGAAAGGGGATTTCTTCTGCTCTTCTGATGGCCAATTTGCAGGCATTGTTGCGGAGTGGCGCAGCGCTGCGCGGAAAGGAAATTGATTTGCTTATGAATGATATCAACCGCCTGCTTTGCGCTTCCACTACGACATACAAATATGCGACATTCTTTTATTGTGTTTATGAAGATCATCAACGCCGTCTTGTTTACGTGAACGCCGGTCATAATCCGCCGCTCGTTTTTCGAGCGGAGGGTGGGATCGAGCGATTGGGAACAGGCGGGCTGGTGGTGGGCATGTTGCCGGATGTTGTCTATAAAAAGGATGTCGTGGATCTCAGAACCGGAGATATTCTCCTGATCTACTCGGATGGGCTGACCGAAGCGATGAATGCACAAGATGAAGAATTCGGCGAAGAACGTCTCATCAAAGTCATTTGCGATCACAGTACGTTACCAGTGAAAGAGCTTTGTGATCGAATTTTGTGTGAAGCGAATGAGTTTGCCGGAGATGTCCCGCAACACGATGACCTGACTCTGGTGCTGGCAAGGGTTCTTTGAGTTAACCGCCAAGACGCCAAGGCGCCAAAAGTTTTCTAAGTTATCCTCACCCGCATTAACAGATCGTGAAAAGGCTCCATCAGCATGCAGAAGCCAAACCAGATCGGAGCATAATCCCAGCGAATCAGTCCTTTGAAGCTGAGCTTTTTGCCTGAATAATCCCACGGACATTTTCCAGTTATGCCCCGCAGGACCCATCCAGTCAAAAATTCAACCGCAAAAAAACCTGCTACGTAAATCAGTCCGCGAAAAAGCCAGAACACAGGACGCAACGCATCATGAACCGGCTCGAAGAGGAAGGCCAGTAGTCCGTAAATGGGAAACATCCATATGTAGCTTTTTCCACGAAAGCTCCAATCCTGGAAATTCGAACCGATCCAGGATTTGATTCCTGTAAAAATGATTTCAAAACAACACCCCGCTGCGCCATAGATCAAAAAGCGGACATAGATCGGAAGCGGCATATTCAGACTTTATAGTATTATTTCCCCTTTATGAATTCCGAAGATTTTCAGACCGGACAAACTGGACCCACGCCCGAACCACATCGAGAGCCTCATCTTACGGTTCTGCAAGCTGTCGGTGTTGTCATTCTATTGTTTGTTCTCCAACTCATCATTGCACGTTTCTTTCAATTCTCCCGAGATTCCATGCTTTCGGAGAATCATTGGTTAACTCTTTCGCTTACACATCTTGTTTCGGGACTGATTGCAGCGAAGGCAGGCGCGATACTTGCCGGGTTTACATTGATCGCTTTGATTCTTCGGCCGCGATTTCAATTTTTGCTTCTGCTGCCTCTTGCCGTTGCTTGCTGTGGCATCACGATTCTTGCATCCGAATTAGGGAACGTATTGCATTCGATAAAACCAATTCCGAGTGAGTACATCGATTTCATGAATCAGCTTTTCGCTCAGAATTTCTGGGGTGTGCTTTTCACGATTGGTATCGTTGCTCCCCTGGTGGAAGAATTGGTTTTTCGGGGTGTGATACTGGAAGGACTTCAGATCCGGTACGGCGCTAGAACGGGGGTAATCATTTCCTCCGTTCTCTTTGGGCTTACGCACATCATTCCCTGGGCAATCGTGAACGCATTTCTGCTGGGTTTTTTCTTTTCCTGGCTAAAACTGAAAACTGGCTCGCTGCGGTTATGCATCATCGCCCATGCCTTTTACAACAGCATTCCGCTGATACTTAGCCGGTTCGCGCAAATGCAGATACCCGGCTTTAATACTACTCCCGGTGACATAGCAGTTTTCCAACCGTGGTGGTTTGATCTCATGGGAGTAGTACTGCTACTGCTTGGAATCGGCGGAATGAACGCGCTCTACGAGCCGGAACCACCGCCGCTACCAGTCGAGCCGAACTCTTAGGGATGTGATCTGCGCAACATGATGTTGCCCATGCCAGGAGTAAAGTGCTAGATTCTTGTCCAGACTAACAAGTCCCAACTCCGGATGTTGAAACGATCTGGAAAAATCTGATTCACTCAGTGATTCCAAGAAGTAAACCCATCTCTTGTGAAGTGATTCCAATAAGTCCAGTGAAAAATCAATCGGCGCATTTCGTGAATCATTCAGCTCGGCCCAACGATCTTCGTAGTAGGGCCGAATCGTTGGTTGCTCTTCCGTCATCGCAAGGCGAAAGCGCGTGTAGGCATTCAGATGGCTGTCCGGGAGATGATGGGCAAGCTGGCGAATCGTCCATCCTTCCGGCCGGTAAGGAGTCTTCAGTTGTTCCTCATTCAAATCAGCAACCGCAACTCGCAGTCGAGCAGGTGTTTCTGCGATATTCGCAATGAATAGTTTACGCTGTTCTTCGGTTGCAACTCCCGCATACTGGAACTTTCCAATCGGGTAACGTAAGTCTTCCACAAAATACTCCTTAATATAATTGGAGCTGACCGGCTCTCTGAAAATGTTTGGTACTCAGCTCAAATTCCTCTTCATTCAGGCCGTACTTTTTGCAAGCCGCTTGAAATAAGGTGTAAATTGTATCAGCAAATTCTCCTTCGCCTGACATGCGTGAATGGAATCTCGCGTCGCTTAATTTTCCGCCTCTCAAATCACGGATCCGGTTGAGAATTTTCATGGCGCGTAGCGGAAATTCACGATGTACCCATTCCACGAACAGATCCTTCACGGCGTAGGGCAATCGAACCATGATGTAAGCAGCGAATCGCGCGCCATTTTCCGCCGACCGTTTCACAATCTCCGGTAATTCTTCATCGGTTAAACCAGGGATGATGGGCGCGGCGTTTACACCAACCGGGACTCCGGCTTTCGCCAGCTCATTCATCGCGAACAATCTTCTGTCAACAGTCGATGCCCGGGGTTCCATTTTGTTGAGGATTTCCGGATTCATGCTGGTAATCGAAATGGAAACCGAAATGCAATCGTATTTAGCCAGTTCTTGAAGTATATCGATATCCCGCGTGATCATCGCACTTTTCGTAACGATGCCCACAGGATTGCGATATTTCAAAAATATTTCGAGGCAGGCGCGCGTGAGTTTCAGTTTTCGTTCAACCGGCTGGTAGCAGTCTGTATTGCCGGACAGCGCGATCACTTGAGGCTCAAACCTGGGATTTCGTAGAGCCTCTGCCAGAAGTTGTGGCGCGTCCTGTTTCACCATGATCTTGCTTTCGAAATCGAGTCCTGCAGAAAAACCAAGAAACTCATGCGTAGGCCGCGCGTAGCAATAAATGCAACCATGCTCACAACCGCGATACGGATTCACGCTGAATGTAAACGGGATATCAGGACTGTCATTTTTGGCGAAAATGGTGCGCGTGCTGTCCTGATAGAAGCTTGTTTGAACTTTGCGTTCCTTTTCCGGTTCTTCCCGATCTTCCGATAGTTCATCGATGTAAAGTCTTTCGAAGCGGTTGCCCGGATTGAACGCTGCGCCCCGGCCATGAACTCGCATGAGTGTATTATAGCGCAAGGGCAAAGAAAAAGCGAAGATTCGCAGACGGGATGTCCGCGCCACTTTGTTCACATGCGTCGTGCGCAGCGGAAGGATTTTGCATACAGGCCTCGCCGGCAATCTGCAGACTTCCTTGAAACTGAGCGGGCGCTGCTTCTATGTATTGCATGGCAATTGCAAGCACATCAGGCGTCTGGTGAATGTGGCGGCCCAAGCGTTGCTGCTGTCACGAACTTCCGTTCGCGCAGGATTCTTATACTTATGGTAGGTGTAGGTTTGGGCAAAGCATGGAATCGCGATCAAAAGGAAGAAGAAGACGATTTTTTTCACGTCGGTGATTTATTCTGCGGGACATCCCCTTCGTGAATCAAGGAGAAAATGAGCTAGAATAGGTAAAAAGCGATGATTGATAAGCCAAATATTAATAATGAGGAAACGGAATGTATCGAGATCAATACGAATTGCCTTATTTTGACGAGGCTGGAAATGAGTTTGTACGCGAGCTTAATAAACAGGACGCATTCCTTAAGCGCGGGGGTAGATTATCAGCCGCTCAAATGATCAAGTACGAAAACCGGGTGGCGATGCTGGCGGAGAGGCTGAACCTTATTTTTGAGGCAGTCAAAGAGGATGCGGAATCCGTTAAAGATTATCTTGAATCGATAGAGCAGAATCGGCGAATGGGGCTGCTTCCTCGAAAAGTATACCAGCGTTTTCAAGAGCAACTGCATAAATCGGAAGAGGAATCGAAGCATTCCGAACGAGATCGCGATCGTTATCGCGTTGTGAGTGCTGGAGTTCGCGAAGAAAAATCGAACTTAACGGATATGCCGGTTTCCGAATTGCTGGATCTGTACCAGAAACGCGGGATTAGCCGGGAAATCCTTTTTCAAGAATTTCGAAAAAGAGAGAACGCAGGCATAAAACTGCAGCGGATGGATCCGGATCTCTGGGGTCGATACAGGAGTTGGGTGGCGGAACAGCGGCGCCGCAGACAAATGCGATCATGATTCAAAGCAATCTTCAGGTTTTGGTCGAAGAAGAGAAGTACGACGAACTGGAAGATCGCTGGCTTGATCAAATGACCTCGGGGCAACTGGGTGTTGAAGAATCACTTTACATTGCGCGGCTACTAGGTCGCAACAAGGAAAAGGAACGCGCAGGACTACTCCTTGGACTGCTGGCGGATCATTTTCGGGAAAAAGAGAATTGGACCGGTCGCTTCCGTGTTTTGGCGGAAATCGCTCGCCATTCAGCGGATCCTAAAAAAGTAGAAGATCTGAAAGATCAGATTGAAGAAAGTCTGAAAAGACTTTATCCGGATGCGCCTTCCTTCAGTCAGATCCTCCACCATTTTCATTTCCATGAAATAAGAACACCCGATGAGATAAAGCCCTGTCTGGACAAAGTCCAGCAATGGCTGTCGCACGACATTGGGCGTCTCTTCTACGAACCAGGTCGTGGTGTGGGCAAAGTACGTGAGATTAATCTGAATCTCGGGTTTGTGCGAATCGATTTTGAGAATCGCAAAGATGTGGCTGTCGATGTTGCCGATTCGGACCTGCTGGCATTGTTGAAAGGCCATATTTTGAGAGAGAAGATGGAACAGCCGGATGCCCTTCGCGAAAGGTTATTGGAATTGCCGGAACGGTCGCTCGGGGAGCTCCTTCAACAAATGGCCCGGCCCATGAGTGTCAGCGAAATCAAAGATTGTTTCAGCATTGTTCCTGAAAACCGATGGGCAAAATGGTGGACTTCAGCCAAAAAGAATCCTCAAGTTTTGGTTGAAGGTAAAGGTGCACAGGCGACTTTTTCTTGGATCTCATCGTCAGAACTTGCTGACGAGTCGATTAAGAAGGCATTCGGTGAGGCAAATCCCAAAATGCGATTGGAGCTTGTCAAACAGCATGCCTCGCGTTCTTCTGAGCTGAAGGCTTTTTTCGAGGAGCAGTTGCATCACATTGCGAAGTCGTCGTGGTCGAATCAAGATTGGCCGGTTGCTCTGGATTTGCTGGACCTGATTTCAAAGAGTTCTCTGCATGCAGATGTTGGTTATACGTTCGAAGGCGTTTTAGGCGCAGCCGAATCACGTTCATTACTCTCTCAAATCGAAAACGCAAATCTTAAGTTACGAATTTTGGAAGGCTACAAGAGAATTTATCCCGATCGCTTCCGCGAAATCTTTTCTTATGCCTTGTTGCATGAAGAAAATCCGCGAATTCTGTCGTACGCCTACGAAACTTTGCAAAATGAATCGCCCCGGGAGCTGGAGAATTTGCTGGATCAAGCCTTACGAATGCCGCATTCACATCCAGGCATTTTTAGCTGGATGTGTCAAAAGGGGGAAGTGGAGGGGATGGATTTGCTAAACGATCCCATAGGTCGACGGCTGGATGGCAAATTCTTGACCACTCTTTTGAGCGTTCTCGATGACCCGGAGCTCTCCGGCCATCGCAACAGAATCAAGAAGGCTCTGGAGAACGGATTATTGATCAACATTTTGGGAAGCAACGTGGACCAGGATACTGCAGGAAGAGCGATTGATATACTCGAGCATTCCTCATCAATTGAAGATTACCGTCGTGACCGCTGGAAGAATGTGGTCCGGATGCGATTCCCTGAATTCAAACGGAAAGAAGAATGGGTGTTCAGCACAAAAGAAGCTACGGAAAAGAAACGTCTTGAGCTGGAGCATCTTATAAAAGTAGAACTGCCAACGAATCGAAAAGCAGTTGGCGAAGCTGCGGCGCTTGGAGATCTCAGTGAAAACCATGAATACAAAGCCGCGCGCGAAAGGCAGGAATATCTGATCAATCGTGTTCAACAATTGCAGAATGATCTGGGCCGCGTCCGTATTCTGGAACCAGGCAAGGCCGATACGAGTGAAGTCAGACCGGGTACCTGTGTGACACTGCTTCAAAATTCACAGAAGGTGGTGGTAACGATTCTGGGGCCGTGGGATTCCAATCCAAAGGAGAACATCTTTTCCTACCAATCGCCGATCGGAATCAATTTGATTGGGAAATCGCCCGGTGATCAGGTGCAATGGAATGATACCGTCTGGATCATCGAGAGGATTGATCCATGGTAGCTCGGGCATCTCGCCTGCGAGCTTACGCAGACGGGACGTCCGCGCTACTTTGATTAAGTTCTCTTGCGTTCGGGGTTAAAGAAGGGGATTTTCACAACATCTGCCATCACTTTCTTGCGCTGGTATTCAACCGTCAATTCCATTTGCACAGAAGTTCCCGGTTTGGCATACGCGGATTCGAGCGTTGAAAGCACGATGTATTTCTTGAGCACAGGAGACCAGCATCCGCTGGTCGCTTTTCCAATCTGGTGTTCACCGTTGTAAACGGGAATTCCGCCGCGCCAGGCAGCAGAGGGAAGCTGTGGCGGCAAACCATCTTGCATGAATGCTTTTTCGAGATCATCCCAGCGGATTTCCAAACCTACAATTTCTCTGGCAGGTCCTTTTTGCTTCGCTTCCATTAGTTTCTTTTTGCCAACAAACGGACCTTTATCCAGGTTAACGGTCCAGCCTAAACTGATTTCGTATGGCGTGTATCGTTGCGAATCTATGATCGCTTTTTCCGAGCTGACGTAATCGACTTCAATCAGCACGAAGCCCGCTTCAATGCGCGCGATGTCGAGCGCAAGGTTGCCGGCTGGTGTGATGCCGTAAGCTTTTCCAACGCTCATCAGGACATCATAAAGTTGAACCGCCTCCTCCACCGGCACAAAGATTTCGTAGCCAAGATCTCCCGTATAACCGGTTCGCGACAGAATGACCGGAATTCCTTCAATAATTTCTTCACTCAGGCGGAAAAATTTCAGCTCTTCAATCGGACTGTGCATCACCTGCTTCAGGATCTCGCGGGACAATGGCCCTTGCAACGCGAGCGCCGCGTTCTTGTGTGTAACATCCGTAATCTGCACGTTCATTCCAACGGCGTTGATTTGCAACCAGCGATAAGTCGGATCAGCAGCATTAAATCGAAAATAATCGGGACCGATGCGGAAGATGGTGCCATCTTGCATCGTCATTCCATCTTCATCACACCACGTAGAATAGTAGACCTGCCCGACTTTACATTTCTTGACATCGCGCGTGATGACACGATCCACAAGTTTGGCCGCATCCGGCCCCGTTACGTCGTATTTGTACAGGGGAGTGATGTCGATGAGAGCGGCAGAATTGCGAATTGCGTAATACTCCACATCATGATGGACCTCATAGGAACTCGGTACAAAGTACTCACCCCAGTAGCGCCACATCATGCTTTTGCAAAGCTTCGACGTTCTCGGATAAAAAGGAGTCGGATCCGGCATAGGGCATATTGTTGCAACAAATCATTGAACTTGCAAGAGATTGATGATTATTCATTGCTCGATTACAATGAAGCGGATGAAACAACAGAAATACGACGCTATCGTTATCGGTGCGGGCCACAACGGCTTGATTACCGCTGCTTATCTTGGCAAAACAGGACGAAAAGTTCTTGTGCTGGAGCGGCGGCATCTGGTTGGCGGGGCTGCGGTCACGGAAGAAGTTTTTCCGGGATTCAAGTACACCGTGGCGTCCTATGTTGTTTCTCTTTTACGCCCCGAAGTGATACGAGAGCTCGATTTGCCTCGATTTGGTCTCGAGATTCTTCCGCTCGAAAGCACCGTAACACCCTTGCCTGACGGCAACTACCTGGCACGGTGGGCCGATCATGCAAAAACCCGTCAGGAAATCATGCGGCATTCCATCGCTGACGCCGAAGCTTATGACCAGTTCGGGAAATTGATGTATCACATGGCCATGATGGTGAAACCAATTCTTGGAATGGTTCCTCCTCGCATCATGTCGTTGAACGGTCTCTCGGCTGTTTCAGAAATGGGAAAATCATTCCGCCAGTTCGGCGGAAAATACTTTTATCTGATGCACAAGCTCATGACCATGAGCTCAGCAGATTTTCTGGACGAATGGTTTGAAAGCCAGGTACTGAAAGCGACCATGTCCGCAAGCGGAATCATCGGAACATTTCTCGGACCAAGATCGCCCGGAACTGCGTACGTGCTTCTTCATCATTACATGGGCGAAATTGATGGAAACTTTCGCGCCTGGGGATTTCAGCGTGGCGGAATGGGCGGCGTGAGTGATGCGTGCGCCCGCGCCGCGGAGCATTTTGGAGCTGAGATTCGCCTCGAGGCGCCGGTAGCTCAAATCATCGTGAAAGATGGCCGCGCAAAAGGGGTCGCGTTCGAAAACGGAGACGAAGTCTATGCCGATGTCATTGCCTCCAGCCTTGATCCCAAACGGACATTTTTGAAGCTCGTCGAACCGGGGATTCTGGATGAGGACTTTTTGCGGAAAATCCACAACTACAAAATTAGAGGATCATCCGGAAAGGTAAACCTTTCTCTTTCTGAGCTGCCCAATTTCACCTGTTTGCCAGGGGACGGACCGCATCTTCGCGGCGCATTCTCGATCAGTCCGGACATAGATTATCTTGAACGAGCGTACGACGACGCAAAGTACGGTAATTTTTCGCAAAAACCATACATGGACATTGTGATCCCTTCCATGATTGATCCCGGCATGGCGCCACCGGGAAGGCATGTGATGTCAATCTTTGTCCAATACGCTCCCTACGACTTAAAAGGTCGAACCTGGGAAGAGGCACGTGAAGACTTTGGTGATGCGGTGGTGAATACGCTTTCTGAGTACGCGCCAAACTTGAAAGACGCCATTTTGCACAGGCAGGTTTTGTCTCCCTGGGACATCGAGCAAAAATTCGGTTTGACAGAGGGGAATATTTTCCAGGGAGAACTGTCGTTGGATCAGCTTTTCATGTTACGTCCTGTGGCCGGTTGGGCCCAGTACCGGACACCGATTAAGAATTTCTACATGTGTGGCTCGGGAGTGCACCCCGGTGGCGGAGTCATGGGTGGACCGGGAAGACTCGCCGCTTTGGAAATCATCAGGGAAAAAGGCTGGTAGGGAGTCTACTTTGAAAAAACTAAAAGTATTTTGTCTTCTCGTTCTTGTTGTTCTTGTGGCCGGGTGTATCAACTATGAAGAAAATATTGAATTGAATGCAGACGGATCCGGAAAGATGTTGATGCATTACAGCATTCCCCAACAACTTCACGCGATGATGGAAATGGGGCAGGATGCGCAAACAGATAAGAAGGATGAAATGCCTTTTAAGTTTAAAGAAGCAGAAATCCGCACTGATATGCAGGCGCCTGGTGTAACAGTGGAAAAAGTGGAATCAAAAACAGAAGGGGATCAGCAGCACTATTATGTTCACATTTCATTTAAGAAACTGACAGATCTCAACCAGACGAAACCATTTGAGAAGATGAAGTTTCAATGGATTGAAGAGGATAAAAAGGTCACCTTTCAGCAGACATTGGAAGGAGATAAGAAACAGTCGGAAGACAATCCGATGGGAGACCAGATGGCCTCTGCCATGCTGGGCAACGCCAAATTCACTTTCAAAGTGAAACTGCCGGGAAAAGCGCTCCCTGCTCCTGATACGAATGGGACCATTCAAGAAGATGGGAAGACAGTTGTCTGGTCCTATCCATTATTGGAAGCAAGCAAAGGACAGGTGATGATTGCGAAATTTGAAAAAGGCGGATTCAATTTGCCTTTGAGCATGCCGTTAATTGCTGCTATTGGCGGCGGCCTGGTTATCTCCGTAATTGCGCTGATTATTGTCATTTCCATGGCGAGAAAAATGTAATGAGTTACGACGTAATCATTGTAGGGGGCGGCCATAACGGGCTTGTAGCGGCCGCGAAGCTGGGTAAAGCGGGGAAGAAGGTTCTTTTGCTGGAGCGCCGCTCTGTAGTTGGTGGAGCCTGCGTTACGGAGGAAATACATTCCGGATTCAAATACTCCACTTGCGCCTATACGCCCGGTATGTTTCAGCAGTCCGTGGTAGATGAACTGCAGCTGAAAGAACATGGTTATGAATTGATTGAATATGATCCCGGACTATTTGCTCCGGTGGCGGATGGAAGTTCTTTGACTTTCTGGAGCGATACGAACAAGACAGTCGAATCCATCGCGCGTTATTCGGAGAAGGATGCGAAGAGATATCCCGAGTTTGAACGGGACATGGCGAAACTGGCTTCTATTTTGAGAACGCTGTGGACAAGAGCGCTACCGGATCCTGCCACGGTGGGAGCGCGCGATTGGAAGAATCTGGTGGGTCTCGGCTGGAAGATGCGTGGAGTCAGAGAAAAAGATGTACTGGAGCTTTTGCGGGTTCTTCCGATGTCGATCGCGGATTTATTAAATGAATATTTTGAAAGCGATCATCTCAAAGGAGTTCTTGCAAGCGAAGGCATTCTGAGCAGTTTTTACGGTCCGCGATCGGCCGGTTCCGTTTACATCATGTTGTATCTGCGAATGGGCCGTGGAGATCACGTTCAGCAACAATGGCCGCTGGTTCGCGGCGGTATGGGAGCGCTCACACAGGCGCTGGCCCGGGCCGCTGAAAAGAACAAGGTTGAAATACGCACGGGCGTTGAAGTCTCAAAAATTATGGTCCAGGAGGGAACCGCTCGCGGCGTTGTTCTAGCAAACGGTGACGAAATTCAAGCCCAGGTCATCGTATCGAATGCTGATGCGAAGCGCACGTTCCTGAAACTTGTCGATCCGTATCATCTGGATCCGCATTTTGTTCTCAGCGTTCGTAACGTTCGGTCTCGCGGCGTTAGTGCGAAAGTGAATTTTGCTCTGGACAGCTATCCCAAATGGAAAGCGCTTCGGGAAGATATCAAGCCGGTCGTTATAGGAATTGCTCCCAACATGAATTATCTGGAACGCGCATTTGATGATGCGAAGTACGGCGAATATTCGCGCGCTCCTTTCCTGGATATTGCCGTTCCCTCGGTTGTCGATTCCTCTCTGGCGCCGGAAGGGAATCACGTCATGTCGGTGTATTGCTTGTTTGCTCCTTACCATTTGCGCAATGGAGATTGGAATGCGATGCGGGAATTGTTCGGTGATCTCGTAGTTCAAACGATTGAGAATTACGCTCCAGGATTTTCCGATTCGATTCTGCACAGGCAGGTAATTACACCGCTGGATCTTGAAAGGATCTACGGGCTAACTGAAGGACACGTCCATCATCAAGAGCTGACTCTGGATCAAATCTTTTTCATGCGTCCGGTTCCAGGATATTCGCACTACCGTACACCCGTGCAAAACCTCTATATGTGCAGCGCCGCCACTCATCCAGGCGGCGGTGTAACCGGGATTCCAGGAACTCTTGCCGCGCAAGCAATCCTCAGCGATCTCTAGACTCAGCAGACGCGTTAACGCGCAACGAGTAGACGCATAACGCATGCCACAACTTAAACTTGCTTTTCTCGGGTTCTGTGGGATTGCGGTCCTGCTTTACTGGTTAATCCCATCGCGCTGGCGAAATATTTTTCTCGCGATCGGTAGCAGCCTTTTTCTTGGATACCTTGACCTGCTCTCTTTTGGAGTCCTGGCGGCACTGACGATCCTCGCTTATTTTTATGGCCGCCATCCGGAATCGAAGAGTCTATACACAATTTGCCTTGCTGCCATTCTCCTCCTTTTTTGTGGAATCCGGGTTGAACAGCTGCTTCAAAAATCAGGATTGAAGGTTCCTTACATTGTACTGGTAGGTTATGGATTTTATGCATTGAAGTTGATTCACTACGCAGTGGAAAGCCGTTCCGGTAAGTTTCGCCCTCATAGCTTTCTTGACTTCTACAACTACATGTTGTTTTTTCCTACGATTACGATTGGTCCGATTCACCGCTTCGAAGACTTCTTGAAATCGGAACGAAGAATCCGGTGGAGCGATCAGGATTTTGCCAATGGATTGGAGCGGGTTCTATACGGGTACGCCAAAGTCATCGTGCTTGCAAACTGGATTGTTGCGGCTCAATTGGACTCTCTTTTTGCAAGACTGCAGCCGAACACCGCGCTCTCTGTGTTTGCGGAATCCATGATTTATGGTTTCTATCTGTATTTTGCGTTTGCGGGTTATTCGGATATTGCCATTGGCATTTCGCTTTTGCTCGGGTATCAGATCTGCGAGAACTTTAACTATCCTTTTCTGAAGCGTAACATCGGCGAGTTCTGGCAGTCCTGGCATATGAGTCTTTCTGCATGGTGCCGCCAGTATGTTTTTCTTCCGATTTTTGCGAGATGGAGGAAGCTGCCGCTAGCACTGATCGGAGCCATGCTTGCCATTGGATTGTGGCACGAGTTCTCTCTGCGATTTTTTCTCTGGGGTATCTATCATGGATTGTGGCTTCTCATTTGGAGATCGTTCAGGAAAATGAAGGAAAGCATGCTACCCAAACCGGAGGGACGAATTTGGATGCGTGTCAGCGCAATTATTTCAGTCGCTTTAACTTTTGTTTTTGTGATCGTTGGATTCACTATCCCGCGTGGCGAATCGTTAGCTGAAATATTGCAAAACCTCAAACGATTGGTGGGCTTTTGAGGTTACAAGCCCCAATAACGAAAGTCCCTCTCCGCCGTGTCGTAAAAGAGGAAGATCAGAAGCAAAAGAAACAAATACCATAGAAAGCGAAGACCTGCGCGAAGCCATGGGGAATGATGGATTCGGACATATACCGGTTTATCTTCACGAGGAACGTCGTTCATATTTCAACAACTCATCAGCAAGAACCGGATAAAACCAGTTTAAAAACTCCCTGCGACCTCTAGGGTTCGCATGATTGTAATCTACGAAATATTCGTCCGGCAAGATGCGGGGATATACAAAAGTCACTGCTCCTGATTTTGAAAGACTCTGAAGCGCTGCAGTTCGTTTCGTAAAATATTCCCGGGAACTGAAACCTGCTGACGTATTACTAACGGGCAGCTCCACCAGAACCACGCGAATTCCCGTCGCCGATGCTCTGTTGATGAACCTGCGAGCCATTATAAATATTGGGTCAGCCGTGGAAACAACTTGATTGCTCCATAAATGCCGGGTAACTTCCAATGATTCGTCACTTTTTTTCGTACGTGGTCTGGCCTTAGGCGCTTGTTTTTCGATGGTGAAAAATTGCTTCTTACCTTCTTTGCTCCTTTGCTGTTGAGAATGACCAAACACTTTGAGTCCTAAGATCCCCGACCAGGTTCCAACCCGCTCCTTTAGCGGCTGTTCTGGCCGGTTCTTGTAAATTCTGCGGACAACCATCTCGCTTTGGATCACAATGATCGAAGGTCGCGCTTCAATCAGCTGTTCAGACAGTTCCTGAATGTTCCAAATTCCACCAGTTGTAACCTTGACAGCCGAAATCCTGGATTTCAACTCGCCCTGCTGAAACCGTCCTGCAAGAGCGGTGTTCACGGATTCGTCCTTATACGGCAAAACCGCTCTCAATAAAGAATCTCCCAAAAAGATAATTCCTATTTCATCCTTCTTAAAATGAGTCTGTGCCAACTGGTCCGACAGACGGACATCCCTTCGCGCAAAAATGACTTTAATAGGATCAGAAAATGATAGAAACGCGCCCGCTGCCAGAATCACAACTAATATCAGCTTCCAAACAAACAGTGGCGAAGGCTTCGAGTTCATTTTTCCGTTAATGTGAGCTTGTTCCGGATGATTTGAACCGCAGCTTCCAGGGTTGTGATTTGGATGACTTCCCGCGGGAGAAGTTCTACTGCGAATTTCTTTTCGAGATTCGTAACAAAATCCATGTGCGCTACGGAATCCCATTTGCTGCAGCTTGCAGGCGTTGTTTTCATGGATAGCTCAGTCGAAGGAGTGCGAAAACTTTCGGACGCAAGTCGTACCACCTGCTCTTCTAAACCTGCAAGTGTTGTTTCTCTATTCTGAAAGGTTTTTTCTTTGAGCCTATTAGCCAGCTCGTTGAGCAGCACTTTTCCGGATCGCCCTTTGGGGAGCTCCGTAAGAATATGGATTTCTCTTGGAATTTTGTAATCAGTCAGATATTTTGCCGCATACTGAATTAATTCGCTGGAAGTGATCCCATCTTTTGTCACGACACAACTGACGACGCGTTCTCCCCAGATTTCGTCTGCAAAACCGAGAGTGGCTGCCTCGATTACAAAGGGATGGGAAAGGAGCGCATTATTGATTTCATCAGGATGCACATTTCGCCCCCCTACAATGATAATGTTTTTCTTGCGGCCAACGAGCCAGTAAACTCCAGCGTCATCGCAGTAAGCCAGATCGCCTGTTGGAAACCATGTAACTCCATCCATGAACTTTGTTGTAATGCTCTCATCTAAATATCCAGACGTGATGCTTGCGCCTTCCAAAAGAAGCTCGCCTGTGTCTCCAGCCTTCGCTTTTTCGCCGCTCTCACTGAGGATTGTTGCCTGGCAATCCACCGGCTTTCCAATGGATCCAATCTGATAGCTTTCTTCGTCTGGTCCGGCAAAAAGATTATTTCCTGTTTCGGACAAGCCGTAGACATTTACAATTTTCTTATCGGTTAGCTGATGAAAGTCGGACCACAGTTTGGGTGGAAGCGTTGCAGCAACTGACACAACGAAACGGAAGTCCTCGGTTTGAAACGACTCCCGGATCTCCTCTCCCAGACGAAGCATCAAACCAAGAATCGATGGAGTAATCAAAAGATGAGTGGCCCGGTATTTGTAAACAGCATCAAAGATGTCCGGCAACAACGAAATCGAAAAGGGCCCCAACCGGATAAGCGTGGCAGCATTGCAGAAAGTTGTGAACAAGCCGGAAATGACTCCATCATAATGGGTCAACGGTAAAAGGTTGAGGACTCTGGTGTCCGCATCGAATCCTAGCTGATTTGAGGTTGTCTTTGCGGCAGCCAAAAGATTTTTCAGACTCAGTTGCAAAATCTTGGGCAGTCCGGTTGTTCCTGATGTGCATAACAACAAAGCAGGCGTCTCCAGAGGGATAGTTTCAGGGAGCGCTTGCGTGGCTTTATCGAATTCATCAAGGCATTCCGGGTAGCTTTGACTGCCCTTGGGGGATTCGACCCTTTTCTTCCCAAGCAAGCGCGAAATTAATTTGTTCTTTTTTGGCTTCATCATGAATAGAAAGGGAACAGAAGGGGACCACTCTGCCACAAGGCCTTGATCCAGAAAAAGCGATTTCAATTGGAGTCTATCGATGATCTTGGTTGCTTCAGGTTTTTTCGCACCAGGGTCAATGAGGGCAACAGGCAATCCGAGCCGCAGACAGGAAAGAATCAGCGCGCAGACCTCAATTTCGTCACTGGAAGCGATGCCGATCCGGTCCCCTGAAACAATATTGTTAGATCCTAGAAAGGCGTGAATCTGTTTGCATTTCTGATTCAATTCACCATAGGTCAACGTTCGTAACCCATCGATGATTTTTTTTGATCCAACTCTCTCCGTTCTTTCAAATAATGCTTGAAGATCCATCTCTTACTTACTCCGCTGAAGTTCTTCCTTCAAAATCTGATTTACAGCTTCTGTGGATATTTTGCCGCCAGGCCCTTTCGGCGTTTGCTTTACTGCGATCAGAAGTACAGGTACATGCGCAGAGGGAATTTTGCCTACCAGCGTTTTTCTCAGCTCGGAAAGCATGTTCTCCTCATTCTCTTCCGGTTGCTGAAACTGAATCAGTGCGGCAATGTGATCCACCATTAGATCATCTTGAAAGGCCGTTACATAGACCTCGGCGACGCCATCCAGACTGGTGATTGCAGTTTCGATTTCCTCCGGATAAAAGTTTTCACCGTTCTTGTCTTTCATCATTCTGTCTTTTCGGCCGATCAACAAAACACATCCCGATTCATTGATTCGCGCGATATCTCCTGTCATCAGCCAGCCATGACGGATCCTCTTGCCGGTTGAGGAAGGATCGTTTAGATATCTCAACATCAGATTCTCACTGTAGATGGCCAGCTCCCCGTCTTCATGAATCTTTACCAGACAACCCCATGGTTTGCCCAGCCCCTTCTCTTTGACCCCACTCAGGTCTTGATTCTCAAGAATGCATGCGCCTGTGGTTTCGGTCAGACCATAGTAATCGTACACAGGAGCCTGGAATTGTTTTTCAAAGATTTTGCGATGAATTGGTTGCAGCGCCGAGCCGGTAGAAAGCACCATACGCAACTTGTGTGATTGAAAATACTTTGATTTTTGCGCCGTGCGGCCCCAGTAAGCTAGAAATCCTGGAGTGACATTGAGGATCGTCACGTCATTCTTTACGCACAACGAAAGAACGCCAAGTGGATTTTGAATGTCTTCCTTTTCTGGAATTACAACGGAAAGTCCGGAATGAAGAACCGCGATGCATGGATTTCGCAATCCGCTCATTGTATGAAAGCTTCCTCCTCCCATAAAACGATCTTTGCTGCTCCATCTGTAAGCTTGATCCAGAATGCGGCTCGTGCGAAATAGAGCGCCGTGAGAGAGAACAACCCCTTTGGGATTTCCTGTGGTTCCGGAAGTGAAGAGAATCACTGCGTCTTGTTCTTCTGAAGTATCCGGAAACTCCTCGCATACTTCACTGTCCGCTAATCGTTCGGAGAAAGAACCGGAGAATTTATCGGAGCCTTCAGGGAGTCCGAATTGAATCACCTTATGGTCCATGCCCGCGATTTCGGAATTGGCCAGTATCAATCGTGGTTTGGTATTTCGAACAATGTCTGCAAATGTATCCTGTTTGATTTCAGGATTTACCGGCACAACGACTGCCCCTAGCAATACAGTCGCCCAAAATAAAAAAACAAATTCAGGATGAGGCGTCGCAACTATCAGAACGTTATCTCTATGAGAAACCCCCTGCTCTTTCAAAAAGGATACTGCTTTTCGAACAATCATGTCCGAATCGGCATAAGAAAAAATGGAGCCGTCCTGTGGCCATACGATAAATGATCGATCGCCATGCAACCGTACAGTTCTTCTCCATAGCTGAGTGAGAGTTGCTTCATCCGAAGCGTATGGTACTTGCTGGGTCGAGTAATAGGATTGCAACCTTGCCATAGCGGCCGAGACATTTTGCAATTGCACCAGTTCTTTGGATTCCATTTTAAGAGCACCGTTGAAAATATCTGCAACGTCGCGTTTCAAGATTGCAGCGATTTGCGAAACTGTTTTGTGCCGGATGGCCCAGTAGAGGATCAAACGGTCTTCCTCTGAGAGGTGAATGGGTGATTCATTTTTCAATCGATCCTGGTAAATAGGATGGCGAAAGAATAGAGTTGCGCCCCCGGAATCCATCGCTTCCGGCGATACGACCGCCTCACCTGTTGTCATGTCAATTTCCCAGAGTGGATTGACGATGATATGAGCATCCTTGAATGCATCCACTTTCTTCTCAGCCCGTTGAAAAGAACGTCCCTCGTGGCGCGGCTCAGCGAGAAGGATGCAGGCGTTGTAGTGATCGGTATCCGCTTCATCTTTTAAGACGTAATTCGTTCCGGCTTCGAATAGAGTTTTTTCTGACAGAATGAATGCGCGCCGGTTAGCGTTCCTGAAAAGACGTTCAAAGTATTGCTGGTAATCTTTGCCATGGAGCTGGTCTTCACCACGGTCGAAATAAGGTTCCGGCTGCGAATTCGTCAGATGATTGTGTGGGAACAGAATGACCCCGTCCTCTTTTACAACGCGCAAACATTCCGGAATCAACGGCGCGTGCGCGTACCGGTGAAGGGTATCCAATCCGTGAACAACGGAAAACATCCGGCCGGTAAAGGGCAGTGAATTGTTCGGCGAATGAAAAATGATATCAAGATTGCTGAGCCGTTTTTTGGAGCTCAGCCAGTGGTGAAATCCTTTCAGTCCCAATAGCCCTGAAGAGCCCTCCCAGATGGAAATTACTGACTGTTCGGGAAAAAGGGATGCAAGCAATTCACCGGTCCAACCTGTCCGGCACCACAAGTCCAGAATGAAATCACCGGGCCGAAGCACTTCCCGCAGAAGAGGAATGAGTGGGAAGATGCATTGCGTCGATTCATTGAAGGGTTGAAACGCGGCATAAAGATCGAAAACGGGTTTCGTCCGTTTTTGATCCAAAAACCTCTCATAGTCCGGTTCTTTGCCGAAGAGTGAATTTAGTCGTTCCGCTGGATTCCATTTCTGAGTAAGATACTGTTCCCCGAAGATGGGAAAACCGTTCAAAACAGGAACGGCCACGCAGCAAACAGGACAGGTCAACAGAGCTTCTTCAACGGCATCACCGAATAACGATTGCTCTGTGATTGTGTAGCGTTCTCTGCAAGCAGGGCAGCAGAGCTTTTTCAGGGATGAGGTCCTCAAAACACGAACACCTCTGGTAGAAAAAAATTAGGAAGGGATTATACAACGGCATCGTCATTTCTCGTAGTGGCAGAGCATTGTCTGCCGTTCCGGTTTGAACTCGTTTGGCAATAGACCTGCGTCCTGCGGCATCCTTACTTTGGTCAGACAATGCTCTGCTGGCTCCCGTTGGATGCAGAGCATTTGCGCCCAGGAAGTATGTTTGTGCTATGGCAGACATATGTGGGAGAACAAGTTCATTCAAAGACAATGGCAAATGCTCTGCCACTACATATCTTTCTCTTTGAGCAAATGACTGTCGCTGGAGTTCAAGTCCAGGCCGTAGATTTTCTTGAACGTCTCGATCCGGCGGATCGACTTTTTGCTAAAAGGGTTCTTGCCTTCAAACGCATGCAAAAGGATTCCCTCCAGCAGCTCTCCGGGAGTCATATCGTAGTATTCCGCCAGGGCCTTTAGGATCTTCACCATCCTCTTTTCGATTCTTAATCCCGTCTGGACCCTTTCCACAACCAGGCGATCCTCAGTCTTTACTTTCATGGGAATCTACCATTTTAACCTTGACAACAACCGGGTTCAATATGTTATTATATTACCATGGTAACAAAATCACAAATGGGGCTGAAAATCATGTCAGACCAGGAGTTCATTGCTTCTTTTGAACAGGGCCGGCTGGAGCAATTCAGACACAGAGACCATATCCGAATGGCGTGGATCTATTTAACATCTCAAGGTTACCCGCAGGCTGTAGAGGCAATTACCTCAGGCATCAGGGCGTTTGCTGCAAGCAAAAACGCGACCGGGCTTTACCATGAGACAATTACTCTGTTTTGGATATACAGCGTTGCTGAAGCGATCGAAATAACAACTGCGGAAACCTTCGAAGAATTCATTTCTCATAACGAGAACTTAACTAGAAAAGAATATTTGTTTGAATTCTATACCCGGGAGCTCGTGATGTCGGCCGAAGCGAGAAGTACCTGGGTACCACCTGATCTCAAGCCGATGCGTTTTATCTGTTCCGTTGCCTGCTAAAAAACTCTTTTAGGAAGTGCTCGATCTTCTTGTTGAATGTGTCGCGAACCTCGCGGAAGGAATCAATGTCCTCCGGGTCTTGAGTACTCCAGTGTATGGTCCTGGCTCCGGGAAAGACCGGGCAACTCTCCTTTGCATTGTCGCAAACTGTAAGAACGAGATCGAATTTCTCGTTTTCAAACTCGGCAACGTCTTTTGATCTGTGATGACTGATATCGATTCCAATTTCATTCATGACTTGAACTGCAAGAGGATTCAGACCTTTGGGTTTAGTGCCTGCACTCTGGACTTCCACACGGTCAGACGCCTTTGCCCGAAACAAACCTTCGGCTATTTGGCTACGCGCAGAATTGCCGGTGCACAAAATCAGGATTCGTTTTTTCATAGGTTACTTTGTCGCGAGAATAGTAACACGCTGCAACACCTTATCGGAAACCAGGTGATGCTCGCCGCGGTCCAGGAAAACCGGTGTTTGATAAGGTTTTCCATCGACTTTTAAACTTACGTCCTTGCCCGCGTGAATGCTATAAACAAGCGGCAATTCGATCCAGAATGCAGCCCTGTTGTGGGAAAGATTCTCAGCGCTGAGCTCCTTGCCAGCAACAAAAATTTCGAATTGTCCGACCGGGAGATAGTTCGCGCGTATAAAGTTTTGAACCGGTTCCGGCAGATCCGAGACACGGTCGTCATAAATGACGATCCTGCAGGAGTGTTCCTTCAAAGCATCGATGATGCTGTCCCGTATTTCACCGCGGTCGATCTTATACCGGATTCCTTCCACCAGTGCTCCGTAATAGTAAGTCTGCGGGCGAAAGATGTAGGAGGCGTTTCCATCGAAGATTTCTTCACCCTGTTTGGTGTTCTTGAGAATGTATCGGATTCGATCGAATTGTTCCGTGTTAGTAATTGCAAAGGAATTCCGTAAGAAGAGGACAGTGACCGGAATGATGAGAGCGGTTGTGAGTGTGAAGCTCAGGAGTAGAAAATTTCTGATTGTGAAACGGCTTTGCCACGCTACCGATTTTTGCCATGCGATGCCTGCGTAAAGAGCGAGAATCGGGACAAATGTGAGTGCGGATTGCGAAAAGGTTGCCGGCAACACAAAGATCAGCAGGCCCAACAGAAAGAGGCCCGGTACAAGAAGCAACGAACGAGTCCGGTAAAGAGCAGCTTTGCGATGTTCACGATCGCTTACGGATAAGTAGATGCCCGCAAATGCCAGGAGGAGGAAGCCCAGATTTTGCGGAAGCAGCAAGAAAGATGGGCCTCGTGTGTCCGGATAGGAAAGGTTCTGAAGTAAGGTTGATTCAATCAGCAGGGGATGCGCATTCTGCGCATAAAAATAAAGTGCGAGTGGAACAATTGGCACAAGAAAGCCCAGGGAGAAATAGATCAGTCTTTTCGCAATTCGGGCCAACCGCGAAGGATCCTGCACTGTGATCAGGATTGCGGCTGATGTAAAGCAGAGAAGCGCCTTAGGTGAAAAGAGCATCCCAATTCCAAGGCTTAAGCCCGCCGCCAGAAGCAGGCTAACCCTTTTGGCGGGGAAACTGCGAAAACAGAAGTACAAACTGATCAACCAGAATAAAATCAAAAGCTGATCCGTGCGAACTTCAATCGTTTTTTGCAAGAAGATTTCGGAGAAACTCAATACGACAAGCGCAAGTAGGGATGTTTCCTTGCTGTGATCGAGTCGCGCGATCAAATAGACAAGAATGGCGATTCCGAGTCCTGTGGCGGAAAGAATGACTCTTGCCGCAAGAACTGCGGAAATTCCTTCACCGAAGAATGCCAGAACCGGCGCCAATAAAAAATACAGAAGGGGAGAGTGGTTTTCCCAAAAATCTCGATACGGTAGAAGACCAAGATGGACCATCCAGGAGGCGTGCAAATGCTGAAACTCATCCGCATTCAATCTGCGGAAAAAAGTCAAAAAGATGCGAACGAATAAGGTGATGGACAAAAGAAACGATAGAATCCAATAATAGAAGCGTCGATGGAACATGTTTGAGACATCATATCTGAAACCAGACCAAGGGTGAGGGTAGACAGGGAAAGTCAATTGGATGGTTTGACATTGGGTGACATGAAAACCGGTCAAGATAAAAAGCTAGTCTTTAAAGAAGCGCTGCTCGGTCTCTTGAACGGCGCGTTAGTGGGAATTTCCGCAGCGACAGGAATGTTTATTCTTGCGACGATTCAAAATCATCCTGCACGGCTGTCTTTGTCTTTGATAGTTTTCGTAGCAATGATCGGGAGTTGTGTTGCAAGTGGAATTTCCGGAGCGATTGTTCCGCTCCCATTGAAAAAGCTAGGCGCCGATCCTGCAACTGCATCCAGTATTTTTCTTACGACGGCTACCGATGTCGTGAGTATGGGGACTTTGCTGGGCCTGGCAACGATATTTCTCCGATAGGTGGTCCATGGAGAATTTGCAGCCGCACGGATTTCTTCAAGACCTTGCCTTGGTCCTGGTTGTGGCTGCAGTAACGACCGTTCTTTTCCAGAGATTAAAGCAACCGGTCGTTCTTGGTTATTTGCTCGCTGGCTTGATTGTGGGGCCACACATTCCGATTCCATTGTTTGCTGATCTGGATCGAATCCATACTCTATCCGAACTCGGGATCATCCTTGTAATGTTTGCCATTGGACTTGAATTCAGTTTTAGAAAGCTGGCAAGTCTGGCAACAACGGCAGGGATTACGGCCGTCATACAGATTTGCGTGATGTTGTGGCTGGGTTATGTGGTCGGTCTTTCCTTTGGCTGGACATCTGTCGAAGCGCTTTTTACGGGCGCCATGATTTCTATTTCCAGCACGATGATTATCGCGAAAGCGTTTCAAGAACAAAGTATTACCGGAAAGATCTCCGATCTCGTGATGGGAATATTGATTGTGGAAGATCTCGCCGCGATTTTACTGTTGGCGGTGCTAACGGCCTTCTCCACCGGGAGCGGAATTCCGGGTATGGTTCTGGCTACAACCGGAACGCGATTGATTGGTTTCCTGCTGATCGCTCTCGTTCTTGGGATCTTGATTATTCCAAGATCGATTCGGGCGGTCGCGCGATTAAACAGTTCCGAAACTTTATTGATCGCCAGTGTCGGTGTTTGTTTCGCATATTCTTACATCGCTCAAAAAGTTGGATATTCAGTGGCGCTCGGAGCGTTTTTAGCCGGATCGCTGGTTGCTGAATCGGGACATACAGCTCAAATAGAACATCTCGTTCGACCTTTGAGAGACATTTTTGCCGCTGTCTTTTTTATTTCGGTGGGCATGTTGATGAATCCACTGATTCTTCTTCAACACTGGCCCGCGGTTCTCGTGATTACTGTAGCAGTTCTTTTGGGAAAGATTCTAAGCGTTTCTTTGGGGTCCTTTCTAACAGGATCGGACGTACGAACGTCTGTGAAAGCAGGATTTAGCATGGCGCAGATCGGAGAATTTTCCTTCATCATCGCTCTTGCCGGACTTTCCAGCGGCGCGATCCGCGAGTTTTTGTATCCGGTATCGATTGCTGTTTGCGTCATTACAACTTTTACTACTCCCGCATTGATCCGTATTTCGGACCGAACGGCGTCGTTCGTGGATCGTCTTCTACCTGATCGATTGAAAACTGTAGCGACCCTCTACAGCTCCTGGGTAGAAAAAATGCGAACTCGTCCGGCCGTAGGTGATCGTGCCTCCATAAAGAAAAGAATTTTCCGCGTACTGCTTTTCGATATGGTTTTTATTACCGGCATAGTGATCGGGTATTCCCTGAACAAAGATTTGCTCCGGGACTTGATCCTGAAATATCTTCACGTGAATTTGAATGTCGCGCCGATTCTGCTTGTTTTTTTCATCGCGTTAATCTCCTTGCCGTTCTTGATTAGCATCGTCAGCGCGGCGCGCACACTGGGAGCTAATTTTGCGGCCGATGTTTTGCCGGAGAATTCGAAGCTGGATCTGGCGGAAGCTCCCAGGAAAACCATGACACTTCTGTTGGAGTTTCTAACCGTACTAACTACGGCAATCATTCTTTTAACTGTTACCGTGCCCTTCTTGCCGCGGTTTTCTGGGTTTGTGATTCTGGCAATCGTCTTCGCTGTTTTTGGTTTTACGGTTTGGCGTGGTGCAACCGATCTTCATGCGCACGTCCGCGCCGGAGCTCAGGTGATTATCGAAGCGCTCGCCAAAGAATCAGAATCTTCCGAAATTACCGCATCTAAAATCGAACAGATATTGCCCGGCCTTGGAAACATTGTCTCCATTCAGTTGACCGAATCGCACGCCGCCGTAGTGAAAAACGCTTGGAAGTCTGGATATCCATGGGCTTACTGGCGCGCTGATTGTGGGAATTATCCGCAGTGGAAATCAAATGGTGGTTCCTGGCGGAGCCGAAGTGCTGAAATCCGGTGACGTAATTGCTCTATTGGGATCAGAAGAAGCATCAGAATCCGCAAAGAAGTTGCTGACCACGGTGAAAGGGCGTTGATCCTTGCATCCACAGATTGTGGATTTACCGACACATTTTTAGGCGGCGTTTTTGGAAGTGAGTTCGTGGCACAATTTCATTTCTTTTAGCATGCGCGAGAAAGCTTCGAGAAACTCATCGGATCGGAGCCTGGCGGAACACTCGTCGCAACATTCGAGATAAATGCTTGCTAGCAACGCTCGCTGGGCGTCCGCAGGGTTGATGGATTCGGTTTCGATTCTTTTTTCGATTTCGTGAAACGGGTTTTTCATGATTAGGACGAATACAAAGGTCGTGCCAAGGCAAAGTAGCGCGGACGTCCCGTCCGCGCAGTGCAGGCGAGACGCCCGCGCTACTTTGTTTATTGCCAGTAGAGTTCTTCAGCGTTCCAGAGGGTTCGGTGGCGCGGGACGATCGGTTTCAAGTTGCCGAGCTTTGTTTTTGCGCAGACGAATGCGTAGGGATGAACGGTGTAAATCATTGCCTGTTGTTCTGCAAGAATCCTCTGGACATCGTTGTAATATTTTTTACGTTGCTGGAAATCGGAGACGGACATTGTCAATGCCATCAATTCATCGATTTTCTTTTCCCACGGCGTGAACGGTTTTTCTTGTCGCGGCCACCAGAAATGAAGTGATCCCTTGCTGAGCATGCTGTTGAGACGGCTGCCCGGATCAACATCATCCTCACTGATTCCCAGAAGCACGGCATCATATTCGAATGTTCGATCTACGCGGTTGATGAGTGTCTGAAAATCCAGAGCGCTGTATGTGACCTGTATGCCGAGTTTCGCAAAATCGGAAACAATCAAAATGCATTGCGTGTTTCGAACCGAGTTTCCGGAGTTGGTAAAAAGGGAAAATTGAACCGGATTCCCTTTGGAATCAAAAAGTACAAGTTTGCCTTCCTGAGACTTCTGATAAAAGCCGTTGTTCAATAGCAGTTGGCGAGCTTTCATCAGATCAAATGGGAACTTTGAAATGTCCGGATTGTACCAGAGTGTGTTGCCGGGACTTTCCGGACCATACGCTGGAATGCCCTGTCCATACAATGAATTTCGGATCAGGGCATCCCGGTCGATTGCATGAGAGAGCGCGCGTCTGAAATTGACATTTTGAAACCACGAAAGCTTGATTGCATCCACGTAAGGCTTTTTGGTTTCAGGATTTGCCGCCGCATTCTGATTCAGGAACAGGCCTTCCATATCGAACGTAGGTCCGACATTGATTACTCTTAACTGCAATGAGGCCGCTTTTTGCTTCAGCCGGTCGACATCGCCCGGGCGAACGCTCTGATAAGTATCAATCTCACCATTTTCTATCCTTAATTGAACTTGATCCTGATTTGCCAGTATCAAGAAAACGAGTTCGTCTAAATAAGGAAGACGAACTCGATTGCTATCGATTTTCCAATAATGAGGATTCCGCGACAGAACAAGTTTCTCTCCCGGCGCGTAGCTTTTCAGGCGGAAAGGACCAAGGCCCGCAAATTGATTTGGGCTCATACTGGCCTGCAGTGTTTCTGTAAATCGTCCTTCCAGATAATCTTTCTCCCATCTGTGTCGGGCGAGAATCGGACATTGGGACGCATCCAGGTGTCGCAGAAAAGTGACCATGGTGGATGGTAATTTTGCCTGAACCGTGTATTGGTCGATTAAACTCCACTCAATCTTTCGGCCTTGGAACGTGAGGGAATCGCCAACAAGGGAAGGGATTTTTGGATCATTAACGAGACGCATGGTAAAAATGACATCTGTAGCATCGAAAGGGTGCTCATCAGACCATTTCAAACCTTTTCGCAATTGAAAGGTCCACAGGGTATAATCGCTATTGACCTTCCATGATTCGGCAAGGGCCGGCTCTAGTTCTTGTGTTAACGGATGCAATCGAATGAGACCTGCCTGGATCAATCTGTTGTAAGTTTGTGTTTCGTTGTCGGTCGCCAGAAAGGCATTCAACGTCTTGACTTCGGTGAACGTTGCTGTCACCAGAGTCCCGCCTGGTCTTCCGCCGGCGTTAGATTGAAACGAAGCTGCGATTAGGAGGACCAGGAAAGTAGTCAGCAATAAGACTTTGAGGCGCATAATATGACGCGACCCGGTAGGAGCTTTCTACTATAATATAGAAAACCATTTGGTAAATGATAGGGGATAGATACACGCTTGGTGAGTTGTATAAAGCGGGCTCTCAAGCCAAGGTGTGGAAAGCGCTGGATAGAATCACCGGGGATCAACGTATCATAAAGACCGGCACCGGAATCAGGAAAGAAGCGATTCTGGCGCGGCAGCTGAGGCATTCATTAATTGGTTATCCGTATGATTGTGGGCTGGATCCTGAATTAGGCGAGTTTGCGGTTTATCCTGAATTCAGCGGAATGAATTCATTGGAATGGGTGAAACGCTATGGAAAAGAGAATCTAAAACTTTTCGCCTTTCAGGTCTCGGAATTTCTATCATTTCTTCATCAACGCGGATGGCTATACAACGACTTCAAGCCGGATCATTTTCTGCTATGTGAAAATAAATTAAAAGTTCTTGACCTGGGTTTGTGCAGTCCAATCCGGAACTCAGGTTTTTCCAATACATTTTCCGGAACATTTCCTTATATCTCTCCGGAACGCTTGAACGGACGTCCCTTCGATCAGCGTTCTGATATTTTCGCCTTTGGGGTTCTTCTTTTACATTTGTTACTTCCCGACGAGACTCTACCGGAACAACCTTCTCTTGGAGCTCTGAACAGCCTTTTATACAAAGTGCAATCACTCAAGGAGCCATGGAGAAAAATCGTTTCCGAAATGACCGCGCTGGAGCCTTCCCAAAGAATTGCCGATGCGATTGAGCTCCGGAAAAAGCTTATGCCGGATAAAGAAATAAGTGTTCCGTTAGACACAGTTCAACAGGAATTTTCGTTTCCTGAAGAAGTAATGCAGGGGAAACGGGTTCTGGTTCATTCCTCTGCCGAGCCTCTACTTGCAGCGGCCTTTAATCAACTACTCATTTCTTCATGGGAGCGCACAGGTTCAGTCATTTCTTTTGATCTAATTAGCATTTCTCCCGATCAATGTTTTGATCGGATTTGCCTTGCATTGACCGGTTCTTATCCCGGAAGCCTCTATTTGGGATTTCAATCTTTGAGAAACCTGGAACACCATTCTTCGATAACGGTGATTTTTCGCTCTACCGAAGCGTTAAATCCTGAAGAAAGGGCGATACTTCTATTTGGAATATCCTGTCTGACAGAAGTGAACTGGATTAAGGTTGTTTTATTTAGTTCAAACGCGAGGCTCCCCGGGCTGGATGAATCCTGGAAGCGATTCGATGTTCCCATCTCAAAAAACTACATGCATTTTTCTGTAGAGTCTTTAAATATTGCCGGTAAGAAAATCCTGAATGCTCTTGCTGTTGCTGGTGGGACGTTATCACGAACATCATTGAATGCCTTTTCTGAGGATCAAGTTCTGGACAACTTGCAGGAACAGGGCCTGCTTCTCGGGCGTGGAGGCTCAATATCTCTCGCGATTCCGTCTGACACGATTCTTTCCCGAATGCGCCCCAGTCAAAAACAGGCCGTTGCGCTGCGGATGTTGCGCAACAAAGGCTGGTCCGGTGATCCCGGGATTTTATTTTATCTTGCGTCGAATGCGAACAGAAAGCGACTGGCCGCCCGGAGCGCTTTGCTACAGGCAAAGCGCTATCTTCTGCCGCAAGATAATTCGATTCGGCTGCAATGGTATTGGAATGCATTTTCCTGGGGAGCAAAATTGCCGCGATCGCTGTTGTTTCAAATGACAAAGCAGAATCTGCTTCGCGGTGATTTTGAAAAATCCCTCTCTTTGCTAAAGCACGTTCGCGCCCGGTTCGGCGCGTCCTTTCATTTTGCCGACCTCTTGTTGGACTACTTTCATCGGAAATACAAACTGGACCGAGCGGTTCGTACCGCGGCTCGATACGCCAATCATGCAGCGCGAATCCAAAGCAGCCTCCAGGAATATTTTCGTGTGCGACAGGCGGGATTCCTTGTTCTCAAGAATGACTTTACTGAAGCACAAGAAATTTTGAAAACGATTCATGATAGCACGAACCCCCGTGTCCAGGGTCTAATTCATCATTTTTATGGGTTGTTGCATTTTCATCAAGGCCATCTGAACGATTCCTTGCGAGAATTTCGAAAAGCCTGCAGAATTCCTCATCGTTTCCGCAGTTCCAGCGCGATGAACATCGGGATGGTGCTCGGTCAAATGGGGAAATATAAACGCGCTGAGAACTGGCTGAATCGATCGATCAGGCTTTTTTCTAGAAATCAGGACCAAGACAGGCTCTCGTACGCTTTTAACAATCTGGGAATGCTGTACCTTGCTTCAAGTGAAATCTCGAAGGCTCGGGATAATCTCACGCGGGCTCTGCATCTTGGTCGAGCTTGCAAGAATCCGCATAATTACATTCTTCCGTTAAACAATCTCGGTGTTACGTATGAACTGGAAGGCCGCATTGATAAAGCGATCTCTTATCGAACGAAAGTTTATAAACTCTCTGGAAAATTCAAGCTCATCACTCTACAAACACTCGCTCTGACAAATGCCGGGCTGCATCTGGCGTACATGGGCCGTTTTCGGCGCGCACTTTCCATGCTGCGAGAAGCGTTACATCTTCGGTCTGCGTTAAAACTTAAGTTGCCACAGGCGCGCGCTTTCGAATATCTGGGGATTACCTACTTGCTGGCAAAACATTTTCAGGCTGCTGAAAAATCTCTTCGTCGATCAAAAAAGTTGTTTCGGGAAACCGGTTGTTCCATCGATTCTGCGCGCGTCGAGTGTTTCCGGGCGATACTGGCGATTAAACGAAAGAATCCTGAAGTTGCCGGCAGGATTCTCGAAAACATGTACCACTTTACACAGGATTCCTTTGAAGAAGGAATTTGCTGCTACGTCCGTGCGATGCATGCCTTGACGATTGGAGAAAATAAAACCGCAATCGATTTCCTTCACACGGCGGAACGTATTTTTCGCAAGATACCTTCACTTTTCTGGCTTGCCAAAGTTCACAAACTGAAATCAGACTTTTACCGCAAAACAGAGAATCTGGAAAAGTTAACCCTCAGCTTGCAGGCAGCGTATCATCTCTTTTCACGGCTGGGTGCGCGGAAAGAGTTACAGAATCTACCTAAGGATGGTCTCGACATGCAGATTTATGAAGACTTTTTGAACCGCCTTGCTGATCGACTTCCGTATAGAGCCCTTCAATTGATCAAAGAAATTTTATCCGTTGAGGAAGTGGATGCGATGGTGAAGAGAATCCTGCAAACAGCGCTCGAACTAACAAGCATGGATCGCGCCTTACTCATACTGAATGAGGAACCGCCTCGCATCTTCAAATCCGCTGCATTGGAGGAGTCAAATCTGCAGGACATTCTGGAAGTGAGCCGTTCCGTTCTGCAATCCGCAACTGATTCGAACAAACCGGTGCTCTGCTTCGACGCATTGAGTGATCCCCGTTTACAGTACAGGCCAAGCATCATCAACAACCGCATCTTGAGTGTTGTTTGTTTGCCTTTACGTTCGGGAAACGGTCGAACACTGGGATGTCTCTATCTGGACAGCAAAGAAGGCGTCGAAACATTAGCCGGAACTGAAACGGTAACACTGGAAATCTTCTCCTCTATTATTGGTCTTGCTTTGAATCAAACCTTATTGCTGGAAAAATCCGTCACTGAAAACCGGCGATTGCGCAACTGGCTGGAATTGAGAAAAGAATGTCCGGAAATCATTGGTTCCAGCAAAGAGATCGCTGATGTTTTGCGAAAAGTGCATCGTGTTTTAAACAACAACTTGCCGGTCTTGATCACGGGCGAGACAGGAACAGGCAAAGAACTTGTTGCGAGAGTGCTGCACTATTCCGGAAATAGAAAAAAGGGACCTTTCATCGCCGTGAATTGCGCTGCTTTTACAAGGGAACTTCTGGAAAGCGAATTGTTCGGCCATGAGAAGGGCGCTTTTACCGGAGCGATTGGGCTGAAGAAGGGTGTATTTGAGCAGGCCCAAAATGGTACGCTCCTGCTGGATGAGATAGGAGACATGCCCCTGGACATGCAGGCAAAATTATTGCGCGTACTTCAGGGTGGGGAGTACCGGAGGATCGGCGGCACGGAAACTTTTTCTACAAATGCCAGAATTATTCTTGCCACCAACCGGAATCTTGAGGAAATGGTCGCGCAGGGAAATTTCAGGCTTGATCTTTTTTATAGAATCAAGGTTGTCGATATCCATATTCCCGCCTTGCGGGATCGCAGCGAAGATATTTCACTTTTGGCAACCTCCTTTCTCAAGCAAGCGGCGGTTTCGAATGGAAAAGATCTATTGGGTTTTACCCCGGAAGCGTTGGATGCTTTGAAGCAATATCCCTGGCCCGGAAACGTGAGGGAACTAAAAAGCGAAATTGATCGAGTTGCTACCCTCTGCGATGCCGACTGGATTGAAATTCAAAACCTGGAGCAAAGGATTACACATCATCCTGATTTGGAAAAGAAAAAAAAGAGAACAGCTCCTTCCGGCAGTCTCAACCAAATTGAAAAAGATATCATCCAGACTCGACTTCAGGAAAACAACTGGAATGTTGCTTCTGCCGCGAAGAGTCTGGGAATCACACGTCATGGACTCTACAGCAAAATGAAGCGATTCGGGATTTCGCTTACCGATAAGACTTGATTTGAATGTAGTTTTTGTCAACTTCTCCCCATTTTCCCTCATACAGTAGAAACTTCCTATTTCCCAATAACTTAGAGCTATTTCCACTTTCTGGCACTGATGTTGCGTAGAGCTGGCTATTGGAGGAGACAAATGAAAAAACGTTTGTTGACAGTTGTTCTGTTCGCAATCTCTTTGACATCTGGTTTTGCTTTTGGTGAAGGGGGTTGGAGTCCAGGAGATCCAAAACCGATTGAAGGCTGGTTTACACAGATAGGTCTAGTCTGCAGCGACTTGTGGAATTACCTGTTTTAGTTGAAGCTCGAGCCTGATCGGGGAGAGAATGAACCTATGTCAAGCAAAGTGATGCTCAGTCTTCCAGCGGAGGAGGAAATCGAAACCACAATGGAAAGAATGATTCCAGAATCCTCTTTCCTGATTGAGAAGACGATTCGTTATAAAAGCGGTTTGCTCGTCAAGTTGATTCAGGATTTCACCGGCCGGATTTTCCGCTTCTCGGTGAACTGTGCAGACGATGCTTTGTGGATTTCGAATCAGAGTTTGTTGCATTCAGATGCAATGCGGAGACGAAGCTAGGCTTTGTTGACAATTGCTACACCCGTACCGGCGGCGTCGGGTGTTTTCAATATAAAGTCCTCGAGTGTTGTTTTTGTCAACAGTAGCTCGTTTTTGTGCCTTTTGATCACCGATACTCGAGAACTTCACTTCAGCGCTACTTTTCTGCCCGTGGCATGTTCCTTGAAGGGTAACTTTCTGTAACTGAGGGGGCGAAGCCACGTTAGGAGTAGTTCAAGGTCATTGTGTTTGTTCTGAGGCCGAGCTGAGTGATGCTGCCAATTCTTTATAGGATTCCCAAATAGGTCAGCATCCTCAGCTCCCTTCTTTCTGCGACAAGCCCCTCATAACGAATGTAAAAGGAAAATCAATTGACCAGTCACCTCCGGCTTAATTTTTATGATGCTTCATTTGAAAAGGTATCTGATTCTATGCGAATTCGCCTGGAACACTTAGTGCTTCACCGGAACTATGAAGTTCAGGGAACAAAAAATCCGGCTGAGCTTACGATAGATCATTCGGAAGCGGGACGCGGAGGCCGATACATGCTGTGGGTGAATCCGGATCGTTATCGCTCCATGTTTACGATCATCAGAATCAGCACCACTGAGGAGAACGAAGAAGATATTGTTCTGGCAATTGATCCAATGAGTGTAAAAGAGGTCCGTTTTCCGAAATATGAAGAACTGTCGTCTGAATTGATGAACCTTCTCGAAAAATCTTCCTTTGATCCATTCAAAAAATTGCGAGGCAAACAGCTTTACGATGCTCCGCATTTTGATCCGTTGAAAAAAACCGGTCTTTTTAATCTTTACGCAAAGTTGAGCGCCACGGTATTTCAAAATGGGCGCACGGCATTTTCTTACATCGATACTCTTACAGGATTACGCGGAGACCGTATTTTCGCGAGAGTTCAGGAGGAACTTCGCGATGAAGTCATCAAGGCCTGCATGGACGAGCAATTCCATGAAATCGGTAGCACTTTACACGCGGCTTCGTCCGCTTTTGAGCTCATCGACAGCTTTAAGACGCCGGAACTTTACGGAAATTTGCAGCTCACTTTTTCTTGCAAGCCCGGAACTCTGGAGTTATTTGTGGAGGCGTACATCGATGACGCCGGAGGAATCCAATCCATTTTTCAGGTTGCTGAACATAAACTTGCTCAATCAGCAACACATCCATACGACATTCATCAAATCTTGTTGCATTATCAAAAAATCAATCCGGGCTATACCCTAATTGTTTGAGGAGACTGTCACGATGCTTCATCTGTGAATAGACGTCCGCAATGGATCAGTCGGGTGGCATCGAAGCGGTGGTGGGCAGTCAGCCCAGGAGGCAGAAACCCCCCGTTTTTGAAGACCTGCGGAAGCCCACCGCCGCACTCTTCCAGCCTACTCATTTCGAACTTACCGATTTCAGGATCACATCCGAGTTGATAGTTCAAAAATCAATTTTGATGTAGTTAGTCCACCACACTCTATTTCAGAATTCAAAATTAAGCCTCTTCATCACAAGTAGGGTCGCGTAAGTAAGAATTGCTGACAATTACTACACATCTTCCCAATCTCGAGCATCGTGCATGCGTTCGCTGTCGTTTTTGTCAACAGATGTGCTTGGTTCAACAATTTTGCATACTCGAGAAAGACCTCGCGTAATTCCGTTGCTTGATCATGGCATGTTCCTTGATGTCATTTTTGTGACTGACGGGGCGCAGCCATGTTTGGGGTAAAAGAGGGAGAGTGAAAGCAATCGGAAACTTTTTTAGGCCACTCTCAGAATGGTTTTTAAAGTACCCGTTGTTATTCCTGTCCGCTGCTGCGATCATCGGTATCCTCTACGGTTTTGGACGTGGTTTGGGACTGCCTTATCTGTTCTGGCACGAAACCAAATGGCTTCAGTTTTTTGCTGGAGTCGGTCTTGCGTGGCTGCTGACGGACCTATCTGCGGTTGGATATTTACTGGATGCGGAGAAGTCCTGGATCAAAAATCTTTCCAGAACAAGAAACTGGTATTATCTGCGGACTTTCGGTGTGTTGATGGCGATTGCTCTCCTATCTTCACTCAATGCCGACACATTCGAAGTAGAAAAAACGCTCCCTCTAATCATTGGCGGAATCCTGGGTTCCATTCTTTTTTGGTTTACTTCAACCCAGGTCCACCAACTCCCCATTTGGAATTATGGTCTGATCAATTGGGTTACATGGCTGCTTCGCAAAATGCCCAGATTAGCAGAAGCGGATAATCGCATTTTGAGACGACACGCAATTGCTTTGCTTTCGTTTATTGCCTTTGGATTATTTTTCGTTACACTTTCGGCATTCTTTATTTTCATACTCCCCCCATCGTGGGGATTGTGCATCGGATTAGGACTTCTCGTCCGAATTTACGGCGCCATTCATTACTATTTCCGGACATACCATCCGGGCACGATTTTGGCGCTTTTGCTGCTACTGGCGCTCCTAAGCATGTGTTCAGCAAAAAACAGTCGCTTTGGCGAGAAAAAAGAGCTGGATTACGACATCGCTACACCTATACCGCCAAATCCCAGCTGCATGAAGCAGCCGGATGGACTGCTTGAGGATAGTGAGGTTTTAGACAACTGGAAGAAACACATAAACCAGAAGAACCCGAAACTTGTTGTGGTTGCAACGAGTGGGGGCGGGATCAGGGCGGCAGCATGGACAATGAGTGTACTTACAAAGTTGGAATCGGAGATTCTCGATTTTGCTTCGTCTATTCGCGTGATTACAGGGGCTTCAGGTGGCATGGTGGGTGCTGCTCATTATGTTGCGCATAGAAGGTTGGAACAGATGGGGTGCAATCCGCTTCCGGATCGAATGGAGAGCGTCATGAAAGATAGTTTGAGTCCAGTTGCTCGCTATCTTTTCCTACGAGACGTGCCACTTATACCTTTTTATGGCATTGCAAATTTTCAGGATCGCGGATGGGCGTTGCAGAATGCGTGGGCCAAAAACACAAACTATTTAATGGATGTCCCGGTCAGAGAACTCAGGACCGAAGAAGAAAAGGGTACCCTTCCTTCACTTATTTTTTCACCGATGCTGGTTCAGGATGGGCGGCGTTTGCTAATCAGCAACCTGCACCTTGCAACCATGTTGGATAGTGAAGGGCCTTGCTGTTGTCCGGATCTAAACAGCTATCCCGGGTGCGATAAAGAAAACAGATATTCCCTTTCCGCATTAGAATTCTTTTGTCTTTTTCCCGAATCACAGCTTAAACTCGCTACTGCCGCGAGAATGAGTGCATCCTTTCCCTATGTTACTCCCGCTTCATTTATACCGACGGATCCGATGCGGCACGTTGTTGATGCGGGTTATTACGACAATTACGGAATCGATGTAGCTTCACTTTGGATTTACAAGAATTGGGAGAAGCTAATGGAGGCTGGCATCAGCGGAATCCTCCTGGTTCAGATCCGCGACGTATTGGAACTTAAGAGGACTTCCTATACAACAGACGGCGAGTCGGGCAAAATATTGCTACCATGGGTTACAACTCCCATTAAGGCGATGTTGAGCGCGCGGGAAGCCTCCATGTCTTATCGAAATGATGAGATCTTGCAGGCTTTGTACAAACGGGCGAGCGACAAATCGGATTTTCTGTTTAGAACCGTAACATTCGAATTCTCGGGTGAGGCGGCTCTCAGCTGGTACCTTACTCGAAATGAAAAGGACGAGATAAAGAGCGGCATGTTAGAAAAGAAAAACGACAAAAGATTGGCCGCCCTGAAACAATGGTGGTATCAGCAACCTTCAGTTCTGGCTTCACAAACTTCCGATTAGAAGTGCAGGTCAAAACTTATTGCTTGTGCACACGCCACAGAACGTCAGTGAAGAATTTCCGGGAATCGTAGAACTGCGTCATCGGGGAAAACGTGGTATCTTCAGCGAGTTTCGCGATATCACTTTCCAAATACTTATACGAATATTCGGTGTGGATCGGCTCCCACGGGTCAAAGGAGAAACTCTGGCCGATCTCCTGAATCATCACTGTTTGCTTTTCCAAACTTACCAGATAACTTTCCATCGCTCCTGAAAAAACATTGTAGCTCGCATAATGCCGGAAACGGCTCAAATCAAAACCCCCGCCTAACTCGCGGTTGATTCTTCGCAGTAAATTCAGATTAAACTCGCGAGTAACGCCCTTTGAATCATTGTAAGCGCGCAGCAATAGCTCGATATCTTTCTTCAGATCGAAGCCAATCAACGCATAGTCATTTGCGTTCAAAGAATTCCAGAGACTATGCAGAAACACGCGGGTGGAGTCACGATTGAAATTACCGATGCTCGATCCTAAAAACAGAACAACGTTTTTCCTGTGATTTAGATTTTTCAACCAGTTCAATGCATTGAAATATTCGGATACCAGCCCGTGAACGCGTACGCCCGGGAATTCCAATTCCATATTTCGAACGAGGTCCCGCAATGCCGGCTCGGAAATATCGATCGGCACGTAATGAAAATCCAGTTTTCGATCCAGAAAATGCTGTAGCAAAACCCGAGTTTTTCGCGCGTCTCCCGGGCCCAGCTCCACCAGGTTGAAACTCTCCGCGCGGAGAATTCCGGCAATGTCTTCTTTGTGATTGTGGAAGATTTCAAACTCGCATTGAGTGAGATAGTATTCCTTCAAATCGGTGATTTGCTGAAAGAGACGGCTTCCTTCAGCATCATAAAAATATTTTGAAGGGATTCGTTTCGGGTTGCTGGATAGACCGATCAAGACATCCCGCGCGAAGGTCTCTTTCATGCTGATCTTGCTTTCCAGATCAGTCAAAACCTCATATCCGGCGAGCATCGCTTTATTCATCGGAAGCGAGTCGAATTCCTGTAAATTGCCAGCGCTTATCGCACTGGAAAAAGTTACGGTAGGTTTTCCGAATGTGATTTCGCGGGGTTGCGCAGGATCCTCCGCGGAGAATCATTTGATCACTCATGAACTTTCCGTTGTATTCGCCTACGGCGCCGGGCTCCGGCTGAAATCCGGGGTAAGGTAAGTAGCCGCTCTGGGTCCACTCCCAAACGTCTCCAAACATTTGCATCGGAGAGTGCGCCGACCAGTCGCCCGCACCACAAGGCAGGGGATGGAAATTGCCGGCTTCAACAAAATTTCCGGAGTCTATTTGCTCTTCAACGTTGCCTGCCGCGTGTTCCCATTCCGCTTCTGACGGAAGGCGTTTGCGGGCCCATTTTGCATACGCATCCGCTTCATAGTAGCTGACATGACAAACAGGTTCGGATAGATTCACGCGTTGCAGACCGGAAAGAGTCATGACGTGCCATTCACCATCTCTATCTTCCCAATACATCGGGGACTTCCAAACCTCCTGCTGCACCAGGGCCCAGCCATCGGATAACCAGTGCCTGAAATCGGAATAGCCGCCATCTTTCATAAATTGCAAATAGTCGCCATTCGTAACCAGACGATTTTGCAAAGAGAAGTCGTTTAGCCACACTCGATGTTTTGGGCGCTCATTGTCAAATGAAAAACCGGAGCCGGCAAATCCGATTTCGACGAGTCCTCCTGCAAACTGCAGGTATCGATTGGTCGCAGCATCTGGAGCGGAACTTACAGACCGCGATTGATAAACCGGTTTGAGTGGATTTAACGCAAGAACATTCTTGATGTCTGTGATCAGCAGCTCCTCATGTTGTTGTTCGTGATTCAGGCCCAGCTCAAGCAAAAAATGAAAATTCGAATCCAGCGAGCCGGACTCCATCAACTCTCGCATACGTTCATCCACAGCCGCGCGATAAGCATAGACTTCACTTACTGTGGGCCGGGACAGAAGTCCGCGGTTTGCGCGCGCCCACCGTTCCCCTATCGTTTCGTAATAGGAATTAAATAGATAACCGTAGACTTCATGGTAAGGCTTGTAGCCGGGCTGATATTTTTGGAGCAAGAAGGTCTCAAAAAACCACGTGGTGTGTCCCAGATGCCATTTTGCAGGACTCACATCCGGCATGCTCTGGATGACGTAATCTTCGGTCTCGAGCGGGCGGCACAGTTCCTCGGTCCTTTGCCTTACCGACATATAGTTTTGTAGCTGCTGCGAAACCTGCACGTCCTTCATCATGTACAAGATACTCCTGCGATGGACATGGCGCAATCAAGCCCTTAGGTTAGAATAGAAGCATGCGAATTCCATCAGAGCCAATCGGCAGTATTCCAAGATCACAATCATTAATAGAGGCAATGCGCGCCTTCAGCACGGGAGGAATCACTCACGAAACCATGGACGAGCAATATCGAAAAGCCGTAATCGAAACAATGCGGCTCTTTGAAGCCACCGGCTCGAAAGTCATCACGGATGGTGAGCAGAGCAAACCAAGTTTTGCAACTTATCCGATTCATGGTGCGCAGAATTTGGGAGCCGGCGGCGTGACGATCCCGTTTGCAGATGGGCACACCCGGCAATTGCCGGTGCTCACTTCTGGTCCATTCCGTTATCAGACATATGCCGATTCTTATCTGTCATTTGCTCAGCAGTATGCTCATCTTCCGATCAAACAAGCTGTGATATCCGCATCGGCTCTCAGTCTGCTTTACCCGCAAGCAGGAATTGAAGGTTACTCCAGAACAGAATTCTTAAAAGATTTGACGGATGAAAATGAGAAGGATATTCGGCGTTGTCTGGATCAAGGAGCCCACAACGTTCAGGTCGATTTCACCGAAGGCAGATTGGCTTTGAAGCTGGATCCTTCCAAGAGTTTGTTAAAAAGCTTTATCGACTTGAATCAGCAGGTTCTGGACCGGTTTTCTCCGGAACAAAGAAGGAAAATAGGGATTCACACCTGTCCAGGAGGCGACCAGGACTCCACTCACAGCGCTGATGTGGATTATGCGCAATTATTGCCAGAGCTCTTTCAGATGGAGTTCGGAAATTTCTACATTCAACTGGCAAGTGAAAAGGACCCACGACGCGTATTGCAGCTGATCAAAGGGTGCCTGCGTCCCGGACAAAAGGTCTTCGTTGGAGTCATCGATCCGATTGAT